>DASYPG010000026.1:0-1949 GCA_036006885.1 Burkholderiales bacterium
GAACATTCATCCCGACGGTGCAGAAGCGCGGCGCGGCGATCATCGACGCGCGCGGCCTGTCCTCGGCGGCGAGCGCGGCCAACGCGGCCATCGATCACGTGCGCGACTGGGTGGCCGGCACGAAGGAAGGCGATTGGTTGACCATGGGGGTGCCCTCCGACGGCAGCTACGACATCCCCGAAGGCGTGATCTACGGCTACCCGGTCACGGTGAGGGGCGGCGAGTACCAGGTGGTCCGGGGAATCGAGATCAGCGAGCTCAGCAGGAAGCGCATGGACGCCACCCTCAAGGAGCTCCATGAGGAGCGCGACGGCGTGAAGCAGCTGTTGGCCCCGTTGGGTAGATAGGTAGACGCCCGGTGGACACCCCCGGACGGCGTTTCAGGGAAGCGCTCGGACAGGAGAAGCCTCTCCGGGTCGTCGGCACCATCTGCGCCTATCACGCGTTGATGGCGAAGCGCGTCGGCTACCGCGCGATCTACCTCTCGGGCGGCGGCGTCGCCGCCGGGTCGCTGGGCATGCCCGATCTGGGCATCTCCAACCTCGACGACGTGCTCATCGACATCCGCAGGATCACCGACGCGTGCGACCTGCCACTTCTCGTGGACGTCGACACCGGCTTCGGCGCGAGCGCGTTCAACGTCGCACGCACCACGCGCTCGATCGCCAAGGCCGGCGCCGCGGCGATGCACATCGAGGACCAGGTGGGCGCGAAGCGCTGCGGTCACCGGCCGGGGAAGGAGCTGGTGTCGAAGGACGAGATGTGCGACCGCATCAAGGCGGCGGTGGACGCGCGAACCGACGAGAGCTTCGTCATCATGGCGCGCACCGACGCGCTTGCCGGCGAAGGAATCGACTCGGCCCTCTCCCGTGCGATTGCTTATGTGAAAGCAGGAGCGGACATGCTCTTCACCGAGGCCATCCCGTCGATAGATATCTATCGCAAGTTCGCCGACGCGGTGAAGGTGCCGATCCTTGCCAACATCACCGAGTTCGGCAAGACGCCGCTCTTCACTGCGGAGGAGCTGCGCTCGGCCGGCGTGGGCATCGCGCTCTATCCCCTCTCGGCCTTTCGTGCCATGAATAAAGCAGCGTTGAAGGTTTACGCAACCCTCCATCGAACCGGATCGCAGCAATCCGTGGTTGGGGACATGCAGACGCGCGAGGAGCTGTACGACTTCCTGAACTACCACGCCTACGAACAAAAGCTCGATGAGCTCTTCTCCCGAAACAGCTCCTAAGCCGAAGAAATCGGTCGCGCTCTCGGGCATCGTCGCCGGGAACACCGCGCTCTGCACCGTCGGGCGCTCGGGCAACGATCTTCACTACCGAGGCTACGACATCCTCGATTTCGCCGACCAGGCCGAGTTCGAGGAAGTGGCCTACCTGCTGGTGCACGAGAAGCTGCCGACCCGGGCCGAGCTCGACAAGTACAAGGGCCGGCTCAAGGGCCTGCGCGGCCTGCCGAAGGCGCTGAGGACGGTGCTCGAGTCGATCCCGAAGACCGCGCATCCCATGGACGTGATGCGCACCGGCGTGTCGGCGCTGGGCGCGCTCGAGCCCGAGAAGGAAGACCACAATCCCTACGGCGCGAAGGCCATCGCCGACCGCCTGATGGCCTCGCTCGGCTCGATGCTCCTCTACTGGCACCACTTCAGCCGCCACGGCAAGAGGATCGAGACCGACACCGACGACGATTCGATCGGCGGGCACTTCCTGCACCTGCTGCACGGCATGAAGCCCTCGCCGGATTGGGTGCGCGCGATGCACACCTCGCTCATCCTCTACGCCGAGCACGAGTACAACGCGAGCACCTTCGCCTGCCGCGTCATCGCCGGCACCGGCTCCGACATGCACAGCGCGATCACCGGGGGCATCGGCGCGCTGAAGGGGCCCAAGCACGGCGGCGCCAACGAATTCGCCCACGCGGTGCTGTCGAGGTACGCGAGC
>DASYPG010000027.1:0-7739 GCA_036006885.1 Burkholderiales bacterium
TCGTAGACGTGTAGGACGGCAGTGACGCATGATCCCTACCTGTGTAGATCGCAGTCTACACAGCGACAGACGGGTGGCCAGCACGCTGTTACCAGCCCCAGCACGAGAGACCGATCCACGCTGCAGTCCGGGGGACCGGTCCACGTCAGGGCCAAACAAAGTGTAGTCGCAGTTTGATCGCCGCTTGAGCTTCACGAGAGGGCACGGCTAGCGGCCGTGCCCTCTTTTTTTCTGCCTGCAGGTTCTCGCCGCAAAAACGATTATCGGCTGGCGCAACGCCCGGCACTATCGCCGAGCGCGGGTTCGTGCTGTCGCGATCCGTGGAATCGAAAGCGGAGCGGCGTCGACACGCCGTCACCCGAAACGCGAGCAACAGCAAGGACTTGAATCGATGCCGCGGCGCGAGATGATTTTTCGCCGCGCTTCGCGTACGCTTGTTCGCGAATGGGCAAGCTTTCGAAGGACCGGTCGACGGATGGCCGTGGCTTCCGCAGTCCCCCGCTCTGGATCCACGTTTCCCAGGCGGGCAAATGGCTCCTCTCCCCGCGGGAAGCGCGCAAGCGGGCCGTGATCCGCCTGCTCGACAAGGTCGAGCGCGCGGCGCAAATCCCGACGAAAACCGCAGTCTAGGCCGCGCGGCGCTCCACGCGCGGCAGCTCGCCGATCGCGCTCTTCACCGCGTCCTCCACGCGCTCGAGGAACACGAACTCGAGCTTCTTGCGCGCCTCCGCCGGCACGTCCTCGAGGTCCTTCTCGTTGCGCTTGGGCAGCATCACCGTACGAATGCCGGCGCGCAGCGCGGCGAGCGTCTTTTCCTTCACGCCGCCGATCGGCAGCACGAGGCCGCGCAGCGAGATCTCGCCGGTCATGGCCACGTCGGAGCGCACCGGGACGCCGGTGAGCAGCGACACCAGGGCGAGGAACATCGCCACGCCGGCGCTCGGGCCATCCTTGGGCGTCGCGCCGGCGGGGATGTGGATGTGAATGTCCGTCTTTTCCAGGGAATCGGTTACGAAACTCTTGGAAAGCGTCAGCGCCGCCTGCGCCGATTCCTTCATCACCTCGCCGAGCTGGCCGGTGAGGATCAGCTTGCCGCTGCCGGGCACTTTGGAGGCCTCGATGAACAGGATGTCGCCGCCGACCGGCGTCCAGGCGAGCCCGGTCGCCACGCCGGGCACGGCGGTGCGTTGCGCCACCTCATTCTCGAAGCGCCGCGCGCCCAGGATGGCGTGGAGATCTTTTTCCGTTATGACGATTTTATCCGCCGTACCCTCGGCGATCCGCATGGCTGAAGACCTCAGCACGGCTCCGATCTCGCGCTCGAGGTTGCGCACGCCCGCCTCGCGGGTGTAGTCGCCGATGATCGAGCGTAACGCCTCGTCCGTGATGGCGACTTTTTCAGAAGTCAAACCATTCCCCTCCAGTTGCCGCTTGACGAGATAGCGCTTCGCGATCTCGAGCTTCTCCTCTTCGGTGTAGCCCGGCAGCTGGATGATCTCCATGCGGTCGCGCAGCGGCCCCGGAATCGTGTCGAGCACGTTCGCGGTAGTGATGAACATGACCCTGGAAAGGTCGAAGTCCACGCCGAGGTAGTTGTCGCGGAAGTGGGCGTTCTGCTCCGGGTCGAGCACCTCCAGCAGCGCCGACGACGGGTCGCCGTGGAAGCCGCCCTGCCCGAGCTTGTCGATCTCGTCGAACATCAGCACCGTGTTCTTCGACTCGGCGCGGCGGATCGCCTGGATCACGTTGCCTGGGAGCGCGCCGATGTAGGTGCGCCGGTGGCCGCGGATCTCGGCTTCGTCGTGCACTCCGCCGAGCGCGATGCGCTGGAACTTGCGGCCGGTGGCGCGGGCGATCGACTGGCCGAGCGACGTCTTGCCCACGCCCGGAGGGCCGACGAAGCACAGGATCGGGCTCTTGCCCGAGGGGTTCAGCTTCCTCACCGCGAGATGCTCGAGGATGCGGCGCTTGATCTTGTCGAGGCCGAAGTGATCTTCATCGAGGACCTTGCGGGCTTCGGCGATGTCGATGGGCTTCGCTGCTTCATTCTTCCACGGCAATTCCGCAAGCCACTCGAGGTAGGTGCGCAACATGGAGCCCTCGGCGCTGCCTTCGCCCATGCGCTGCAGGCGCTTGAGCTCCTTGACGCCATGCTTGTGGATGTCCTCCGGCATGCCGGCGTCGTCGATGGACTTCTTCAGCTCCTCGATCTCGGCCGCCGTGTCGTCGCCCTCGCCCAGCTCCTTCTGGATCTGGCGCATCTGCTCGCGCAGCACGTGCTCGCGCTGCCGCTCGTCGAACTGCTTCTTGGTCTTCTCGCCGATCTCCTTCGAGATGCGCAGCACGCCGACGCGCTCCGAGAGCAGCTCGATCACCTTGTCCAGGCGCCGCCTGAGATCGAAGGTCTCGAGGAAGTCCTGCTTGTCCTCGTTCTTCACGTCGAGGAGGTTCGCCACCATGTCGGAAAGCAGGGCCGCCGAGCTCACCTGCTGCACCACCACCGCGAGCTCCTCGGGCGCGTTGGGCAGGAGCTGGATCGCCTCGACCGCCTGCTGCTTGAGCTGGAGGAAGCGCGCCTCGATCTCGGGCGAGGTGGTCTCGTCCTGCTTCACCATCTCGACCCGCGCCACCATGAACGGCCAGCCCTCGAGGAACTCGAGGACGCGGAAACGCGAGAGGCCCTGCACCACTAGATGGTGCGCCCCTTCCGCGCCGGTGATGTAGCGCACCACCTGGCCCGCGGTGCCGACCCAGTAGAGATCCTCGGGCCGGAGCTCGTTCTTCTGCGGGTCGCGCTGCAGGACGAACCCGACCTTCTTTTCGCTGCGCACCGCCTCCTGCGCCGCGGCGACCGAGGTCGCTCGGCCGACCGTGATCGGCGAGATCACGCCCGGGAAGAGCACGGTGTTGCGCATCGGAATCACGATCAGCGCGTCCGCCGGCAGCGGCTTCAACGCCGTCGGGCTTGCCGGCGCGCCGGCGGCGGCCGTCGGGCGGTCCGGGTTTTCGTTGGAGAGCACCTTGGTGTTCATGCGCCTTCCTTCCTGCGGAACGAGAGGATGAGCACGCCGTCGGCGAGCTGCTTGCCCACGAGCTCGATCGGCGCTTGGGGAGGCAGCGCGAGGCGCCGCTCGAAGCGTCCGTACGGGATCTCGAGGCGATGGATGTGCGAGCCGGTCTCGCGGCACGGGAACGGCCGCAGCGCCGACACCACGACCGCATCGGGCTCGAGCACGATCGTGATCGAATCCGGCGAGACCCCCGGCAGAGCGATATGCACGTCGAGACGCTCGGCGGACTCGACCACGTCGACCGGCGGCTCCCACGTATGAGCGGATTCCGCGCCGGCAACGCGGAAGAATTGGCGGTGCAGGCGGTCGGCCTGCTCCAGGAGCGAGAGCGCCTCGCCCCACATCCAGCTGGAAAAATCGCGCGATCTCACGGGCGGTAAATGGCGGCGGTAGTGGGGGGAATCAAGCCCGCCGCAAGAATTACGCCCGTTTTCAGCCCTTTACGAGACCAAAGAGGGAACAATCGGGCAACAATCGGGGCCCGATCCCGATGGTTCTTCTAACCGATTGCTCTTCTAGCGCCTGGGTTTCTTGTAGACCGGCTTCCTCTGGGGATTGAACACCGGCGCGCGCTCGTCCTTGTGGCGATAGTTGATGCGGCCGCGGGTCACGTCGTAAGGCGACATCTCCAGCCGCACGCGATCCCCGGCGAGGATGCGGATGCGGTGCTGGCGCACGCGACCGCCGGCATAGGCGAGCACGCTGGCGCCGTTCTCGAGCTCGACGCGGAACTGTGTGTTCGGCAGCACTTCCTGGACGGTGCCGTCCATTTCCAGCATTTCTTCCTTGGCCACGATAACCTCGGGCGCCCCTGAGAGCGCGGTGGACTGCCGCTGTTGAGCTTCGGGTCCGGAACTTCGGAGGGAACGCCATTATACCTGCTCGAGCAGCCAGGTCCTGAAGGCGCTGACCGCGGGCCGCTCGGCAATGACCTCCGGGCAGACGAGGTAGTAGGCCGATTGGGGCTTCATCTCGATCCGGAACGGCGCGCACAGCCGGTTGGAGGCAAGATCGGCATCGACCAGGGGCTTCAGCGCGAGCGCCACGCCGAGCTTCTGCGACGCCGCCTCGAGCGAAAGAATGTTCGAAGAGAAACGCGGCCCGCGGCTCGCGTCGACCCGCTCGCCGACACCGGCGTTCTCGAGCCAGCGCTGCCAGGCGTTGCCGCCGGCCACCAGCTCCATCGCGTCGTCGTGCAGGAGCACGTGGTGCGCGAGATCGGCGGGCTCGCGGATCGGCGGATCGCCGTTCACCAGCTCCGGGCTCGCTACCGCGGTCATCGACACGCCGAAGAGCCGGTCGGCGCGATAACCCGGATAGTGGCCGCTGCCGAGGTGGATCTCGACGCCCGAGGCGTCCTCGCGCAGATCGAGCCCGCTCACCAGCGTCGGTGAATCGAGCGCGCCGGCATCGACCATCTTGCTCGAAGCGAACACGCGCAGCTCGATCTTCGGCTCGCGCTTGGCGAAGTCGGCGAGGCGCGGCATCAGCCAGCGCGCCGTGAACACCGGCGGCGCGGTGATGAGGAGATCGGCTTCCGCGGCGCGCTCGCGAATCATTTCCACGGCGGCCGCAAGGGAATCGAAGCCTTCGCGCAACCGCGGCAGGCAGGCGCGGGCCGCTTCGGTCAGCTGCACGCGGCGGCCGGCGCGCCGGAACAGCTCCACGCCGAGATATTCCTCGAGGCTCTTGATCTGGTGGCTCACCGCCGCCTGCGTGATCGAGAGCTCGTTCGCCGCGTCCTTGAACGACAGATGGCGTGCGGCGGCCTCGAATACGCGCAACGCATTCAGCGGCGGGAGGCGGTAGATCACGAGGAAATTCGCACGCTCAGGGATGAGTTTTTCTTATGCAAGACTTGAAGAACGATCGTTTGTTTGTTGCCGCGCGCGGCCTTATCTTCCAATGCATGAAAAAGGCCATGATCCAACTCCCCACGGCCGAGGAATTGTACGCGCTGGAAAAGCGCGCTCGTCGCGAGCGCGCGCGGTACATCGCGGCGCTCTTCAGCTCGCTCATCGGCTCCATTTGCGAGCGGGTGCATTCGGCCCTCACTGCAAAGGTGGTTCGCCATGTGTAACGAAATCGTGACTCCGTTCTGGAAAAACGCCCTGGCTTCGCTGCCGGCTTCGGTGCGCGCGCGCCACGCGGCCGACATCGCGGCCGCCGAACGCTGGGAACTGCGCATCGACTCCGCCGTCAAACGCTGGTCGCGCGCAAGAAGCGCATTCACCAGAACATTCCACGCGGCCTGAGGTTGCACCACAGCCGCGCTGACGGCTTGCCTCGCCGTCCGGGCGAATCCGAAGCCTCCTCCTCCTCCTCTGGCTAGGGGAGCCCGGCCGGCGAGCATTAACGCAGAGAAGGACACAGAAGGGCCTGATGGGCCCTTCTTCTTTTCTTGCCCGTTAACTTCAATACTTGATCTGGAAGATGCAGCGCTGGTCGCGGAACTCGGGGCACACGCCGCGCAGGAACGGCACCAGCGTCGCGGCGGCCTCGGGGCGCGGCTCGGCGGTGCCGGAGAGCGCGAGACCGCCGCGCGGCGACCAGGTTCCGCCGCCCGCGACCCGCAGCGGTCCGTCGAGCGTGCCGAGCTCGATGTCGACCCGGCTGCCCGCTCCGCGCAGCCGCGCGACCTGCGAGCCGAGCTCGATGCCCGAAGCGCGCGCCAGGCGGATGTCGCGCCACTCGATCGTGGCGAGGCCGAGGACCGACTCGCCTTCCAGGCGCAGGTCGTCCGACTGGATGCGCACGCGTCCGCCCGGGCCGAGGATCTCGAGCGGCGGCGCGAGCGTGCCGAGCGCCTTTCCCGGCACTTCGAGCGCGAGATCCTTCAGCGTCACGGCGCCCGGCGAGAGCTCCACCCGGATCGGCTTCGGGCTTTCGTTGACCGTCATGTCGGCAGCGAGCTTGCCCCGCAGCAGCGCGGCGGGTGTGCTCTTCCATCGCACCGAGCCGAGGTCGAGAAATTCGCCGCCGCGCGTGCGCGCATAGAGACGCCCGCTCCCGGACCACGCCGATCCCGCCGGATCGCGCAGCTCGAGCCGCTGCTGCGACGCTCGCTCGATGGTCTGCGCGAGCCACCCGGCCGGTGCAAAGGCGAGGAGCGCGAGCACGTACGCAGCCACAGCCCACGCCGCGTACAGAACGAGCCGGCGAGCGCTCATCGACTGGCGGCCGCACCGAGGGCGACGAAGGTGGCCTCGGCGCGCACCATGCCCGGCGTGTCCACTGCGCTGATGCGGCACCTTTCCAGGCGGGCACCGGCTTCGCGCTGTGCTTCGGCCACCCAGCGCAGCCAATCGTCGAAGTTGGCCGCTGCGACGAGCACCGTGGCGCGCTCGCTCGAGGAAGCGTCCATCCGCTGCACCGATTTCGCGAAGGGCGCGCGCCCCACCGACGACTGCAGGAGCAACCTCAAATCGCCGCCTTGGGCAGCGGTGCCCGCGCTCTTGCGCAGCGCCGCGATCTCGGACTGCTGCGCGCGCATGAGCTCCGCCTGGGCGCGCAGCTTCGGCAGCGTCGCAGAAAGCCGCCGGCTGGCGGCGAGGCCGGGCTGCCACAGGAAGAGATACAGCGCGACCAGCGCGATGGCGAGCGCGCCGCCGGCGAGCAGCGCGCGCTCGCGCGGGGCGCGCTCGTTCCAGAATTCGCGCAGGCGCTGCGGGTTCATTTCGGCCCCGGCACGGCGGCGATCAGCCGCAAGGCTCCGCCGCTGCCTTCCTCCACGCGAATTTCCAGGCCCGGGGTGCTCGCTTTGGCGCGCAGCTGTGTCGCGAGCGCACCCGCCTGGCTCGGCTCGCGCGCGCGCAGCGAGAGCGAGAGCCGCCCATTCTCGTAGTCGATCGCTTCGACGCGCTGCGCGCCCGCCTCGGGCATGTACTCGGCCACTGCGTTGAGGAGCGCGACGAAATCCGAGGCGCTGCCCTGCCCCGCGGCGGCGCGCAGCTCCGCAAGCGCCCGGCTCATCTGCAGGGGCGGATCGACGAGCACGGCGCCTTCGCCGAAGCTCTCCCGGTAGAGGGCGCCCATCTCCGTCTGCAGGCGGTCGCGCTCGGCCGACTTCAGCGCCCAGTCGGCGGCGATGCCGGCGCTCAACAAGGCGAGGAGCGCAGCGGCAAGGAGCGCCGGCCGCCTCAGCGCCTCGCGCCATGCGCCGCCCGTCCCGCGCGGCGCGAATTCACCCTGGAGGAGCTCGAAGCGCGGGCGCTCCCGCGCCTGGGCCCAGCGCCAGGGTGCGCCGGGCTCGACCGTGACGCCCAAGGCGGCGGCCCAGCGCGCCGCATCCGGCAGCGCCGCGTCGGATGCGGCGCGCAGCACGAGGCGCTGCGGCAACCTGCCGGCGGCGCGCGCCGCTTCGAGCGCCAGGCCTAGCCCGACGGGTGGCTCGTCCTCTGCCGTGCTGTCGAGCGCGAAGCCCTCGGCCTCGGCGGTGCGCACGAAGCTTTCGTCGCCGCTACACACCACGACCCACGCGCCCGGCTCGAGCGGCGGCAGCAGAGTTTCCGGGTACGCCGCGACGGGCGCGATCCCCGCGCGGCCGAGGCGGCCGAGCGCCTGCGCCAGCCATTCGCGCTCGACCACGCCGACGCACACCACGTCCTTCTGGGGCGTGCGCGCAGCGGCGACGTGCACCCGTGCGGGATCCGGCACGATGCTGTCCTC
>DASYPG010000028.1:0-3195 GCA_036006885.1 Burkholderiales bacterium
TCGGGAAGCCAGTTCCATTCCTTGGGCAGGTCGCCGATCAGGTCGTCGCCAAGCCAGGTGAAGCGGTGCAGTTGGGCGCCGGTGGCGTTCTGCACGAATTCCGGAGTCAGCGATCGGTTGGCGGGATGCGCGCAGTTCCAGAGCATCACGCTCGACCAGTTCTTGCGCGGATAGTCCTCGTTCCTAGCGCCGCGGTACTTCTTTCGCAGCTTCGTCGTGTAGTCGTGGTGGACGCAGAGCAGCGCCTTGCTCTCGTCCCGCAGCTTGAAGATTTCGGCGACGTCCTCGCGCAGCAGCATGTCGCCATCGATGTAGAGCGCCCAGCCCGACCAGCCCGTGAGGTGGGGCACGAGGAAGCGGCTGTAGGTGAACTGGTTGCTGCCGTCTCGATGACGCTCGGTGTAGCTGCGCAGGTTCTTCAGCGCGAGCGGCGTGATCGCCACCGGCTGCGACGCCTGCCGGACGATGCTGTTGACGCACGCGTGGTACACCACCGCCTCCCGCGGGTCGTAGCCAATAAAGAGGCGGATCATGGGATGGGCAATCCTCATGCCGCCGCGCGCTGGGCGGCGTATTGCATGTTGTAGAGCCGTGCGTAGACGCCTTCCCTCGCCAGCAGCTCGGCGTGCCGGCCGGCCTCGACGATGCGGCCGCGCTCGAGCACCACGATGCGGTCGGCGCGCTCGATCGTCGAAAGGCGGTGGGCGATCACGATGGTGGTGCGCGCGCGCATCAGCGCTTCGAGCGCCGCCTGGACCTGGCGCTCCGATTCGGAATCGAGCGCCGAGGTGGCCTCGTCGAGAATCAGGACCGGCGCGTTCTTCAGCAGCGCCCGCGCGATCGCGAGGCGCTGGCGCTGCCCGCCCGACAGGCGCAGCCCGCTCGCGCCGATTTGCGTGTTGAGGCCCTCGGGCAGCTCGCGGATGAAGCTCATCGCATGCGCCGCCTCCGCGGCTGCGATCACGTCGCGCTCGGGGGCGCCGTTCATCGCGCCGTAGGCTATGTTGGCGTAGATCGAGTCGTTGAACAGCACGATCTCCTGGCTGACGAGCGCGACGTTGGCGCGCAGGCTCTCCAGCGTCAGCGTCTGGATGTCGTGCCCGTCGAGGAGCACACGCCCGGCGCTGGGGACGTAGAACCTCGGCAGGAGGTTGACGACGGTGGTCTTGCCGCCGCCCGAGCCGCCCACAAGTGCGACGGTCTCGCCTGGGCGGATCGCGAGGTCGATGTCGGCGAGCGCCGGCTCGTCGCGCGAGGCGTAGGTAAACGAAACGTTCTCGTAGACCACTTCGCCGCGCGCGCGGCTCAGCTTGATGGTGCCGCGATCGTCCTCGATCGGGGTGTCGATTATGCCGAACACGCTTTCGGCCGCGGCGAGGCCGCGTTGCAGCGGCCCGTTGATCTCCGTCAGGCGCTTGATCGGCGCGAGCAGCATCAGCATCGCGGTGATAAACGAGGTGAAGGTGCCGACGGTGGCGCGCTCGGCAATCGATTCCTGCAACGCCACGTAGATGATGACGGCGAGCGCAACGGCGGCGAGCATGTGAGTCACAGGCGTGATCAGGGCCTCGGGTATCACGAGGCGCATGTAAAAGCCGCGCAGCAGCCGGCTCGCGTGGCCGAAGCGGCCCGCTTCATAATCCTGGCCGCCGAAGACCTTGACCACCTTGTGGCAGGCGATGGTTTCTTCCAGCACGTGCACCACGCCGCCCATCGCATTCTGCGCCTCGCGCGTGAGCCTGCGCAGGCGGTGCGACAGCAGCTTGACGAACCAGGCGACCGCCGGCCCGATCGCGAGCGCGATCAGGGTCATCTTCCAGTTGAGGTAGAGGAGCCAGCCAAGCAGCCCCACCACCACGATCGTGTCCTTTACGATCACCGTGATCACGGTCGTCGCGGCCGCGGTGACCCCCGATACGTCGTAGGCGACCTTCGACAGCAGCACGCCGGAGCTCTGGTCGTCGAAGAACCGGGCGGGCAGGCGAATCAGCCGCGAGAACATCGCGCCACGCAGATCGAGGACCAGCCGGTGACTGACCCAGTGCAGGCAATAGGACGAGAAGAAGGTCAGGACGCCGCGCAGAAGGAAGATGCCGACGATCGCCAGCGCGAACACCCCGGGGGAGAGTTTGGTAGGCGCGCCGCGCGTCGCGAAGCCGGCGTCGAGCAGCGGCTTCATGAGTGCGGGAAGGAGCGGCTCGGTCGCGGCGGCGAGCATCATCCCGAGCACCGACAGCGCGAACACGCGCGCGTGCGGCCGCATGTAGCCGAGCAGCCGGACATAGAGAGTGCGGCTGTCGCGGTTCATAGGGAGCTGTAGAGCTCGGCCATTTTTTTCGCCATCGCATCCAACCCGTAACCCTCGGCGCTAGCGCGCGCCGCCGCGCCCATGTTCTGGTTCCGCTGAGCCTCGTCGGCCGCACGCAGGAGATTGCACAGGCCCTGCGGATCGTCCGGCCGGCACACCCAGCCGTTGACCCCGGGCTCGATGATCTCGGCCGCGCCGCAGTGTGAGCTCACGATCGCCGGCAGACCCATTGCAAGCGCCTCCAGCGCGGTGTTGGGAAAGGGGTCGTAACGGCTCGGAAGGATAAAGCAATCCGCGGCCGCGTAGAGCGGGCGCACGTCCTCCCGTCCGCCGACGAAGCGCGTGCGCCGCGCCAGCCCGGCGCTGCGCGCGCGCTGCTCGAATTTCTTCGCCTCCCGATCGCGCCCAACGACCACCAGCCACAGCGCCTCGTTCGACGCCGCGGCAAGCGCATCGATCGCCGCCGCGAGCCCCTTGCGGGCGAAGCCCGAACCGACGAAAAGGAATACCGTGTCGCGCGGCCGGCAACCGAGCTCGGCTCGCGCCGCACCGCGGTGGCGCTCCCGCTCGCGCGGATGGAAGTGCTCGAGGTCCACGCCGCTGTAGATCACGTGCAGCCTCTCCGGCGCGATGCGAAAGCCGCGCTGGACCTCGTCGCGCACCATCCTCGAGTTGCAGATGACTGCGCGCAGCTTCGGGTGCTCGAACATCGCCTTTTCAGCGCGGCAGACGTAGCCGTGGTATGGATTCAGGGCGATCGCGAGCCTTCCCCATGGGGAGGCCGATTCGCGGCGGATCTCCAGCCAGCGCCGATGCACGCCGTCACCCGCGCGATACAGGTCGCATCCCGGAATGCGCTCGTGCGACTGCACGAGATCGAACCCTTC
>DASYPG010000029.1:0-2047 GCA_036006885.1 Burkholderiales bacterium
GATGACGAAGGCGCCGAGCACGTTCTCCAGCACGCCGACCAGGAAGCCGCCGAACACCGCGCCCCAGGGATTGTCGATGCCGCCGACCAGCGCGGCGGCGAAGGCGTAGAGCAGGATGCCGCCCATCATGTTGGGATCGAGGTACACGATGGGCGCCACCATCATCCCGGCGACGGCGCCCACCGCCGCCGCGAGACCCCAGCCCAGCGCGAGCATCCAGCCGACACGGATGCCCACCAGGCGGCTCGACTCGGGGTTCTGCGCCGCCGCGCGCATGGCGAGCCCGAGCGGCGTGAAGCGGAAAAAGCCGTAGAGCAGGACCAGCACCACCAGCGTGACCCCGATCGCGCCCAGCTCGTGCGACGAAAGCCATTTGCCGAATAGCGCCTGCTTCGGAAACGGGCTGGGGAAGCTCTTGATGGTGTAGCTGTAGATCCAGCCGGTGACGCTGTTGAGGATGAGCAGCAGCGCGATGAACACCACGACCACCGCGAGCACCGGCGCGTTCTCCACCGGCCGGATCACCAGCCGCTCGACCAGCACGCCGAAAACGAAGGCGAACAGCACCGTGACCGCGAACGCCAGCCAGTAGGGCACGCCGGCGTTGATCAGGCTCCACGCGATGTAGGTGGTGAACATCGCCATCTCGCCCTGCGCGAAGTTCACCAGGTGCGTGGCCTGGTAGATCATCACCAGCGCGAGCGCGAGACTGGCGTAGATGCCGCCGGTCGCAAGCCCGGCGAACACCTGGTGAAGGACCGCTTCCATCAATAGCCCAGGTACGCGCGGCGCACCGCGTCGTTCCGCTTGAGCTCATCCGAGGTCCCGGCGAGCACCACGCGCCCGGTCTCGAGCAGGTACGCCGAGCCCGCCAGCTCGAGCGCCATCGCCGCATTCTGCTCCACCAGCAGCATGCTCACCTGCTCGCGCTCGTTGATGCGCCGCAGGATGTCGAACAGCTCGCGCACCAACAGCGGCGAGAGGCCGAACGAGGGCTCGTCTAACAGCATCAGCCTGGGCGAGAGCATCAGCGCGCGCGATACCGCCAGCAGCTGTTGCTCGCCGCCCGACAGCGTTCCGGCCTGCTGCCTGCGCCGCTCCTTCAGCCGCGGGAAATAGCCGTAGACGCGCTCGAGGTCCGCTTCCACCGCCGCGCGGTCCTTGCGCGTGTAGGCCCCCAGACGCAGGTTCTCCTCGGTGGACAGCTGCACGAAGGTGCCGCGGCCGTCGGGGACGTGCGCCACACCGCGGCGCACGATGTCCTCGGTGCTGCGCCCGTCGATGCGCTCGCCACCGAAGCGGATCTCGCCGCGCGTCCTCACCATCGCGCACAGGGCGCGCAGCGTGGTGGTCTTGCCGGCGCCGTTCGCGCCCAGCAGCGCGGTGATCGTGCCCCGGCCGAGGCTGAAGTCGATGTCGTGCAGCACCTGCGTCTGGCCGTAGGACGCGCTCAGCCCGCGGACCTCAAGAAGCATGGGCGCTCCCCAGGTAGGCGCGGACCAGATCCGGGTGGCTGCGCACCTCGGCCGGCGCACCCTGGGCGATGACCTTGCCGAAGTTGAGCGCCACCACGCGCTCGGAGATGCTCATCACCAGCCCCATGTGATGCTCGACCAGCAGCACGGTGAGGCGCAGGCGGTCGCGCAGCCCGCGGATCAGGCTGCCCAGCCCCGCCACCTCCTCGTGGTTGAGGCCGCTCGCCGGCTCGTCGAGCAGCAGCAGCTTCGGCTCCGCCGCGAGCGCGCGCGCCAGCTCCACTCGTTTGCGCGTTCCGAATGGAAGATCTGAAACCCTTCTCTGCGAAAACTGATCGAGATCGAGCAGAGCCAACAGCTCGCGCGCCTTCTGCGCGATGGCCGCTTCCTCGCGCGGCACGCGCGGCAGGCGCAGCGCGTTGGCGAAAAAACCGCTGCGGCTGCGGCTGTGCGCGCCGATCATCACGTTGTCGAGCACCGTCATCGAGCCGAACAGCGCCAGGTTCTGGAACGTGCGCCCGATCCCCAGCGTGGCGATGCGGTACCGCGGCGCCGAGAGCAGCGACGCGCCC
>DASYPG010000030.1:0-3439 GCA_036006885.1 Burkholderiales bacterium
GCTCGCCGGGCTCGAGGCCTAGCGCGCTTTTCGCGCTTTCAGAGTGTCGGTGTGGCGGGAACCGCCGTCGCCCAGCACGATCGATTCCATCAGCGCCGTCCAGCCGAGGTTGTTGACGTGATCGAGCGGCGCGCTTGCCGCAATGAGAATCTTGACTACTTCAGCGTGCCCCAGGTGCGCCGCGGCGATGAGCGCGGTGCCGTCGTAGCGGCTGGTGACATTCTTCGCGCTCGCGCCGAGCCCGAGCGCGAGCTTGAGCGTCGGAACGTCGTTTGCGACGGCCGCGATCGTCGCGATGTCGTAGCGGTCGTTCTCGAGCGCGTTCGGATCGGCGCCCGCGGCGACCAGCGCCCGCGTCGCCTCATGCTGGTGGCGAAACGCCGCGACGTGCAAGGGTGTGCGTCCGCGGCCGTCGCGCAGGTCCACGTTTTCAGGCTTGATCAGCGCGACCTCGCCGCGGGCGGCTGCCCGATGCAGCCCGGAGTAGTGCTGCAGCTCGGTCTCGCTGGGAGGGACCTGCCCAAATGCGGTTTCCGAGAAAACGGCAGAAACTGCAAGGAGCATGCAAGTAGCGCGCTTCAGGCCGCCACCGTGTCTTCGATCAAAGTGCGCGCCGCGGTGTCGAAGGCCTCGTCGTCTCCTGAACGGAGCGTGATTCGCGCCGCCGCCTCGAGCTGCGGGAAATTGCGCTGCGACGATCGCCGATACGCCGGGTCGTAGTGCTCTTCAAGAACGAGCGCCACGAATTCGCGCCACGCGCCTTGCGCCGCAAGCGACTTCCAGCGCGCGATTCTTTCGCGGCCGTGCAGGGCCACGAGGCAATCGAGCTGCGCCTCGAGCGCGAGCCGGTCTTCGACGAAATGGCGGTACTCGTCGATGAGCAGGCCGACGCGGGCCTCGAGCGCCGTGTCGAGCACTACGCAGGGCGAGGCGCGCATCGCGCTGATGAGCGCCTCCGGCACCTGGAGTTGGCCGATCTTTTTCGACTCGCCCTCGACGTACACCGTCCGCGCGGGTTCGAGCGCCGAAAGCTCGTTCAGGAGCTGGCTCTCGAACCACTTCTGCGAGGGCTGCGGCCGGTCCGGAAGATTGCCGAGCACCGACCCGCGGTGAGCGGCGAGGTGCTCGAGGTCGAGCACCTGGGCGCCGGCGCGGCGCAGCGCGCCGAGGAAGCGGCTCTTGCCGCTGCCGGTGGGCCCATGGATCACCCGCCACTCGAACCGGGAGGGAAGCTCCTGCAGCCGGCCGACCACCCACTTGCGATAGCCGCGGTAGCCGCCCGCGAGCGTCCGCGCGTCCCAGCCCACCTCGCACAGGATGTGCGCCATCGCCGCGGAGCGCTTGCCGCCGCGCCAGCAGTACACGAGCGGCCGCCAGCCCCGGTCCTTTCCGGCGAACAGCGTCTCGACGTGCCGGGCGACGTTCTTCGCCACTAGCGCCGCGCCGAGCTTCTTCGCTTCGAAAGGCGAAACCTGCTTGTACAGCGTGCCGACGGCGGCGCGCTCGGCATCGTCGAGCACCGGCGCCGACACCGCGCCGGGAATATGGTCCTCGGCGTACTCGGCGGGCGAGCGGCAATCGATAATGCTGTCGTAGGAGCGAAATTCCACCTTAGAATTCTACGCTTATGAATGCACCGGACCGCGCACCTGACCCGATTCGCCTGACCGAGTTCAGCCACGGCGGCGGCTGCGGCTGCAAGATCGCGCCCGCCGTGCTATCCGAAATTCTCGCTCGCAGCCCTGCCGCGGCGGCGATGCGAGGTTTGCCGAAGGATCTGTTGGTGGGAACCGAGACCGCCGACGACGCCGCGATCTACCGCCTGAACGACGAGCAGGCGCTCGTCGCGACCACCGATTTTTTCACCCCGATCGTCGACGACCCGTTCGACTTCGGCCGCATCGCGGCCACCAACGCGATCTCCGATGTCTACGCCATGGGCGGCAGGCCGATCTTCGCGCTGGCCGTCGTGGGCATGCCGCTCGAGAAGCTGCCGGTCGCGGTGATCCAGAGGATCCTCGAGGGCGGCGAGTCGGTCTGCGCGCAGGCGGGAATTCCGATCGCGGGCGGCCATTCGATCGACACGCTCGAGCCGATCTACGGCCTGGTGGCGCTCGGGCTGGTGCATCCGAAGAAGGTGAAGCGCAACAGCTCGGCAAAGCCCAATGACATTTTGATTCTGGGGAAACCCCTGGGGATCGGCATCCTTTCCGCCGCGCTGAAGAAGGGCAAGCTGAGCGACGCGGGCTACCGCGCGATGCTCGACTGGACCACGCGCCTCAACACGCCTGGCGAGGCGCTCGCCGAGCTCGCCGGCGTGCACGCGCTCACCGACGTGACCGGCTTCGGCCTCGCCGGGCACCTGCTCGAGATCCTGCGCGGCTCCGGCCTCGGTGGCGAAGTGCGCTTCGACGCGCTTCCGCTGATCCCGGAAGCGCTGGAATGGGTCAAGCAGGGCATCGCCACCGGCGCCTCGGAGCGCAACTGGAAAGGCTACGGCGGCGAAGTCGACCTGCCCTCGGGTGCGCCCGACTGGATGAGAAAGCTCCTCGCCGATCCTCAGACGAGCGGCGGGCTGCTCGTGTCCTGCGCGCCGGAGGCGGTGCCGGCGACCCTGCAGGCTTTCCAGCAGAAAGGCTTCGACGACGCGCGCGCAATCGGCAAGGTCTACGCTGGAAAGCCGCGCCTCGCGATCACTTAGATTTGAGCAGCGGTTGAAGCGCCTTCCATACCCGCTCCATCATCAGCGGTTGCGCCGCCTCAGTGGGATGGATGCGGTCGGGTTGGAAGAGCTCCTCGTTGTCGGCTAAGTCCTCGAGCAGGAACGGAACCAGCGCGGCCTGGTAGCGCTTCGCGATCTCGGGATACGCAGATTCGAAGGCGCGCGTGTAGTCGGGGCCGTAGTTCGGCGGCAGCTTCATGCCGACGAGCACCACGCGCGCGCGCGCCTTTTGCGCCTGCTCGATCATCGAGCCGAGGTTCTGTTTCATCTGCGTCATTGGCAGGCCGCGCAGGCCGTCGTTGGCGCCCAGTTCCAGGATCAAGATCGCGGGCTGGTGCTGCGCGAGCGCCTTTGAAATGCGCGCCGCCCCGCCGGCGGAGGTTTCGCCCGAGATGCTCGCGTTGACGACGCTATAATCCGAGCGCTCGCGCTTGAGGCGCTCTGCGAGCAGCGCCACCCAGCCGCGCGCCTGCGCGATGCCGTAGGCCGCGGACAGGCTGTCTCCGAACACCAGGATGGATTTTTCCGCGCACAAGCCCGCCCCGCTCGAAGCAAGCAGGATGAAGAACGACAGCGATAGCCTGATAAACGTTCTGCGGGCGCGGGGCATCGGCAAGACCGTGAAGAGCGGCGAGTCGGACCTCGTGATTCTGCGCGAGATCGATCTCGCGGTCACGCCCGGCGAGGCGCTGGCCGTGGTCGGCGCTTCCGGCTCGG
>DASYPG010000031.1:0-14097 GCA_036006885.1 Burkholderiales bacterium
CGAAGACAAAATCGATATCTTGGTCGTCGGTTCGGGCCTCGGCGGCAGTGGCGCCGCCTGGGAGGCCCGGTTCTGGGGTCAGAACAAGAAGATCGTCATAGCCGAGAAAGCCAATATCGATCGGTCCGGCGCGGTCGCTCAGGGCTTGTACGCAATCAACTGCTACATGGGCACCCGATGGGGCGAGAATAACCCGGAGGACCATGTTCGCTACGCGCGTATCGACCTGATGGGGCTGGTGCGCGAAGACCTGCTGTTCGATATGGCCCGTCACGTCGACTCCACGGTGCACCAGTTCGAAGAGTGGGGCCTGCCCATCATGCGCGACCCGAAGACCGGGCGCTATTTGCGTGAAGGGCGATGGCAGATCATGATTCATGGCGAGTCCTACAAGCCCATCGTGGCCGAGGCCGCCAAAAAATCGGCCGACAAAGTATTCAACCGAATCTGCGTGACCCACCTGCTGATGGACGACAGCAGGGAGAACCGGGTTGCCGGTGCCGTCGGCTTCAACGTCCGCACCGGCAACTACCACGTCTTCAAGGCCAAGACCGTGATCTGCGGCGCGGGCGGCGCCTCCAACATCTTCAAGCCACGCTCGGTGGGCGAAGGTTCCGGCCGCACCTGGTATGCGCCTTGGTCCTCCGCGTCCGCGTACGGCCTGATGATCAATGCCGGCGCCAAGATGACGCAGATGGAAAATCGCATCGTGCTGGCGCGCTTCAAGGACGGCTACGGCCCGGTCGGCGCCTACTTCCTGCACCTGAAGACCTACACGCAAAATTGCCTGGGCGAGGAGTACGAATCCAAGTGGTTTCCTGATCTTCAGAAAATGGTCGGCAAGGAATATCTGGATCCGGAAGCGTCGCACTTGACCCACAGGCCGATCCCGACTTGTCTGCGCAACCATTGCATCATCAGTGAAGTGAATGCCGGCCGCGGACCCATTCACATGGTGACGATGCGCGCCTTCCAAGATCCCCACCTGGAAGAGGTCGGCTGGGAGAACTTCCTCGGCATGACCGTCGGCCAGGCGGTGCTGTGGGCCGCGACCGACGTCGACCCCAAGAACGAGAACCCGGAGCTGACCACCTCCGAGCCCTACGTCATGGGCTCCCACGCGACCTGTTCGGGCGCCTGGTGCTCGGGCCCCGAGGACGTTTCCCCGCCCGAGTATTTCTGGGGCTACAACCGCATGACCACGATCGATGGGCTGTTCGGCGCCGGTGACGCGGTCGGCGGCACGCCGCACGCCTTCTCGTCGGGGTCGTTCACCGAAGGCCGTCTCGCGGCGAAGGCCGCCTGCAAATACATCGACGACGGAAAGGCCGAAGGCATCGTGGTATCCGATGAGCAGATCGAGGGCCGCAAGGCGGAGATTTTCAAGCCCATGGAGCATTACAGGATCTACCGGAATGAGATCGTGGCGGGCGATGTCAGCCCGCACTACATCAATCCCAAGCAGGGCCTGGACCGTCTGCAGAAGCTGATGGACGAGTATTGCGGCGGCGTGACCGTCAGCTACATGACCAACGAGAAGCTCTTGAATATCGGCCTCAAGAAGCTCAAGGTGATGGAGGAAGACCTCGACAGCCTGGCCGCAAAGGACATTCACGAGCTGCTGCGGGCGTGGGAACTGAAGCATCGCCATCGCGCCGCCGAGTGCGTCACGCAGCACACGCTGTTCCGCAAGGAGACCCGCTGGCCGGGCTACTACTACCGCGGCGACGCCATGAAGGTGGACGACGCGAACTGGCACGTGCTGACGGTTTCGCGCCGCGATCCGAACAGCGGCGAATACACCATGGAGAAGGCGCCCTGCTATCACCTGGTGTAGCAAGCCCTTTGAAACCGGTTTCTTCAGTGAGCATCACTGAGAAATCGGACGAGGAGATCCTGGCTATGGCCGCCCCGCTGTGGCGCGAGCTCGTCAAGTCTTCGAACGAAGGCAAGTACGGAGAATTCGCCAGGAATTTCTCCAGCTCCCTGGCGTTGGCCATGAACCAGGTCGTTGCGGGCCATCAGTTCGCGAACAGCGAGCTGGCGAGAAATCTCTCCGAAGAAGCTGATCCGCTCGGCGTCATCCGCCGGGGCGAGCATGTGACGGTTCTCTACCGGCAGCGCAGCACCAAGAAGCCAGGCGAGTGGCTCGGCAGGCTGGTCCTCGGCTACGAGGATGGAAAGGTCAGGATTTTCGGTGCGTCCATCTTCTGAAGTGATCCGCGACGGCAAGTTCGTCGAGCTGACCTACAAGGTGACCGACCGGAAGACGGGGCATGTCGTCACCAGGGTCGAGTTCCCGCTGGGCTATGTCCACGGACACAATGAAATCCTGGCCCCGTCGGTCCACATGCAGCTCGAGGGCAAGTCCGCCGGCGAGACCATCGCGGTGGTGATCGACGGCAACCAGATTTTCGGCCCCAGGGACGAGTCGCTGGTTTTTGCCGATCGCCTCGAGAACGTCCCCGAGGAGTATCGCCAGGTCGGCACCTCCATCCTCATGGAGAACGACAACGGTCAGACCCGCAGTTTTCTCGTCACGCACATGGACGACGAGACGCTGACGGTCGACGGCAACAACCCGCTTTGCGGCAGAGAGGTCGTCTTCACGCTCGAAATACTGACCGTGCGCGACGCAACCGATACGGAGACGCGGGCGGGCGGGGCGATCAACGCCGGCGTGGCTATCGACCCGTCGCGCCTGAGACCGATTTGAAAGGAAGGTGACTGATGAGCGACGAGAAGCCTAAGCAGCCCCCCGCCAAGGTCCCCGACGGCAAGGCGCGTTACCTGACCACGCGTCAGATGCCGCCGAACGAAAAGGGCTTCGTCGGCTTCCAGACGATCTGGGAACCGTTCCAAAAGGAAGCCGAATACAAGACGCCGAAAAAGCCGTAGGCGAGTCCGTGCCTTAAAGGGGTCGGCTAGACGGGCTTCATCTGCTCTTGGATGAAGCTACGAGCTTCCGCGAAGCTGTCCCTTGCGGTGCTCGCGTCGAACCCGGGATGAGTTCGAACCGCGAAGCCATGGCGAATGCCATCAGCAGGTACTGGGAGACTTTCCAGCGCAAGTCGCCCGCCGAGAAGGCCGAGCGCACGCTCAATCCGGGTGACGGCCTGACCAAGTAGCGAACGTAGAGCTTCCGGACGGGTCCAATCGGTATGGACACCGTCACCTTAGCCCTCGATGCGGGCGAAGTGCTGCTCGACCGGCTGCTGGAGGACGGCGTCGCCGTGGCCCACGAATGCGGCGGCAAGCTCGCCTGCAGCACCTGCCAGGTCGTGGTGCGCACAGGGATGGAGCGCCTGAGCGCAATGAGCGAAGACGAGCTCGACATGCTCGACCGGGCCTCGGCCGACGCGCCCGGCACGCGGCTCGCCTGCCAGGCGGTTTCGGGCGGCGGCGAGGTCGTCGTGTCGCTTCCTGAAGGAGTATTTCCAGAAAGGGTTGGAGGTTCCTCTCCGATTCAGCTGAGCGAGGCGGCGGCAACGTACCTGCGCGCGCAGATCAGCCAGCATCCCGGCGCGGTCGCTGTCCGGTTCGGCGTCGAGCGCTCTGGATGCTCGGGTTTTCGCTACCGCGTCGATCGCGCCGACGAAATCCGCGCAGGCGACACCGTGTTCGAAAGCGGCCAGGTGCGCATCGCGGTCGACGCTGCGAGCCTGCCCTACGTGCAGGGCACCCGCATCGACCTCGTGAGGGAAGGCCTCGCGCGGCGCCTGCGCTACGAGAACCCGAACGTGCGGCAGAGCTGCGGCTGCGGCGAGAGTTTCGGCGTCTGAGGGCCGGGCCTGCCCGTATCAAGCCGCGGGCAATGTAATATTGGCCGCACATGGCCGACCGGCGCCTCCAGGTGTTCCACGCGGTAGCGAAGCACCTTTCGTTCACGAAGGCGGCCGAGACGCTGTTCATGACGCAGCCGGCGGTCACCTTCCAGGTGAAGCAGCTCGAGGAGCACCTGAACACGCGGCTGTTCGACCGCGCGCAGGGGCGCATCTCGCTCACGCCGGCGGGCCAGCTCGCGCTCGACTACGCCGAGCGCATCCTCGCGCTCTCCGCCGAGCTCGACACGCGCCTGAAGGAGATGAGCGGGCAGGCGGCGGGGCCGCTTCTCATCGGCGCGAGCATGACGATCGGGGAGTACGTGCTGCCGCAGCTCATCGGTAAGTTCAAGGCGAGGTTCCCGTCCGTGGTGCCGACGCTCTTCGTCGGCAATTCGGAGGCGGTGCAGGAGCGCGTCGCCGAGCGTTCGCTCGACCTCGGCTTCATCGAAGGCGACTCGCATCTCTCCTCGCTGCAACGCGAGGTATGTTGCGAGGACGAGCTGCACGTGGTGTGCGCGCCTTCACATCCGCTGGCGAAAGAGCCGTTCGCGCTGCCCTCGGCGCTCGCCCAGCACCCGTACATCAACCGCGAGCCCGGCTCGGGCACGCGCGCGGTGATCGATCATTACCTGCAGAAGGTCGGCGTGGCGCCCGATTCGCTCAACGTGGTGGTCGAGCTCGGCAGCCCCGAGGCGATCAAGGGCCTGGTCGCCACCGGCATGGGGTTCGCGGTGATGTCGCACGTCATCGCCGCCAAGGAGATCCTGCTCGGCCAGCTCGTCCAGGTGCCGCTCAAGCCGCCGCTCCTGCGCGATTTCTCGGTGGTCTATCCGAAGGAGCGCTTCCACTCGAAGCTGGTGGCCGCCTTCCTCGCCTTCGCCAAGGAGCGGCTCGCCGCCGGGCCTAGAGCAATGCAGCAGCTAGCAGAACTGCAATCTGAATAGCGGCGAGCGCGGCTTGCAGCCGGGGCAGCGCCGGCACGATGCGCGCGTAGCAGACAAGCGTAATCGTCGTAAACACCGCGACACCCAGGAAATTCAAGTAGTCGCCCCTGTGCAGATGCTGCAGCCACGCCCACCCGGTCGGCGCTCCGGTTGCCGATACATAGTGGTCAACCGGCAAGCTCCACAGGCGCACGAGGTCCTGGTGCGGCACGAGCGGATCGATCAGGCCGAAGACATAAACGAAGAAACTCAAAAGCAGAACGACAAAGGCAATGCGCGTTCCGATGTCGAGCCAGCGCGCATAGATATGCTGCTCCGACATCAGATCCCCAAGCCTTTCAGCAGCGCCCGGCTGCCGGCGACCACCAGCACCAATAGGACGATCCGACGCACGACTCGCGGCGATGCCACACGCAACACCCGGGCGCCGATCTTGGCGCCGACCATCACGCCGATGAGCGAGGGCACGACGATCATGGGGAGGACGGCGCCCCGGTTGAGATAGATCCACGCCGCCGAGGTATCGACCACGGAGAGCACGAAGCCCGAAGTGCCGACCGCGAGCTTGAGCGGTGCGCCCATCAGCAGGTTGAGGGCCGGCACGTTGGCCCAGCCGGCACCGAGCCCGAACATGCCGGCGAGCAGGCCGATCCCGCCAAAAGCGAACAACGCAGTCGGCGTGCGGTGCACTTGCCAGGCGACGTCGCGCCCGAGCGCCGGGTCGTGGTAGACGCCGTGCATACCGAGCGCGGCACCGAGCGCATCCGGGCGCACCACCTCGGGGTGCTCCGAGCGTCCGGCGCGCCACATCAGGAGCGCGATGGCGAGGATCGTGGCGCCGAGCGCGATCTGCACTGCATTCGTCGGCAGCGCGAGGCCGACGAGCGCACCGATGATCGAGGTGACCGAGCCGATCAGCGCGAGCGGCATGGCGAGCCGCAGGCTGGCGAGGCCGGCGACGAGCAGGCTCGGCGCCGCCGAGAGCGCGCTGGTGAGCGCGATGAGGAGGCCGGCGGCGCGCACGAAGTCGAGATGGAAGGGGAACAAGGCGCCGACGATCGGCACGAACAGCACGCCGCCGCCGACGCCGGCGAGCACCGCCACGATGCCCATTGCGAACGTGATCGCGAAGAGCGCGATCGGCCAGAGCCACCACTCCATCGCTAGGCGTAGAACTCGCGCAGGATTTCGAGCACTTCCGGTCGGGAAAACTCCGGCGGCACCTCGGCGCCTTCCTCGAGCCACTTGCGAAGCTGCGTACCCGAGACCTGGAGCTGGTCCTTGGCGTCGTGCGGGCAGGTGCGTCCGGAGGCCATGCCGTGGCAGCGGTAGCACCAGAACGTCACGTCCATC
The DNA here is from genome assembly GCA_036006885.1 of Burkholderiales bacterium. Lineage (GTDB taxonomy): Bacteria > Pseudomonadota > Gammaproteobacteria > Burkholderiales > SG8-39 > SCGC-AG-212-J23. The sequence goes on from DASYPG010000031.1 coordinate 6,122, forward strand.
CTGAGCGGCTGCGTCTGCAGCGACCCGGGCGGAATCTGGTCGAAGATGCGATGCGCGTCGAACGGTCCGTAGTACTTGCCGACGCCGGCATGGTCGCGCCCGACGATGAGGTGCGAGCAGCCGTAGTTCTGCCGGAAGAGCGCGTGCAGCAGGGCCTCGCGCGGCCCGGCGTAGCGCATGTCGAGCGGGTAGCCCGCCTGGACCACCGTGCCGCGACGGAAGTACTTCTCGATCAGCACGGCGATGGCGCGCGTGCGCACCTCCGCCGGGATGTCGCCCGCCTTCACGGCGCCAAGCAGCGAGTGCACCAGCACGCCGTCGCATACCTCGATCGCCGTCTTGACCAGATGCTCGTGCGCGCGCTGCATCGGGTTGCGTGTCTGGAACGCGGCGACCCGGCTCCAGCCCAGGCGCTCGAACTCGGCGCGCGTCTCGGCCGGCGTCATGAAGAGCGCCCCGTACTTTGCCTTGAAGCCGCCGTCGGACAGTACCTGCACCGGGCCGGCGAGGTTCACGTTCGGCTGCTGAGTGACCATCGCGACGCCCGGATGCGCGCCGTCCGTGGTGCGGAACACCGAGCTGCACTCGCGCGCCTTGTCGATCGTGTAGGTCTCGCTCACCTTCATGGTGGCGAGCGGCGTGCCGCTTTCCGGGTCGGTCAGCGCGATTTCGTCGCCGGCTTTGATCGATCGATCGTCGGTGGAAAGCGTGATCGGGATCGGCCAGAAAATTCCGGCGGCGGTGCGATAGCCTTCGCACACGCCTTCCCAGTCGGCGCGCGTCATGAAGCCGTCGAGCGGTGTGAAGCCGCCGATGCCGAGCATGACGAGATCGCCCTTCTCGCGCGAGCTGATGCGCACCGGGCGCAAGGTCCTCGCGCGCGACAGCCCGGCGGCGAGCGCCTCGCCGGTCAGCGCGAGCGGCCTGAGCCCGCCTCCACCATGGGGCGTAACGAGACCACCGGGCAAGAGCTCCTCCTCGCCTGTTCTGGTAAGAAGAAGCTTTGATTAAAGCACGGACCTGCTAGGCCGACACCACGTCGATCACGTCGTTGCCCAGGAATCCGCCCGACTGATGACGCCATAACTTCTCGTAATGCCCGCCGAGGGCGAGCAGCTCCTCGTGCGTGCCCTGCTCGACGATGCGCCCGGCCTCGAGCACGATCAGGCGATCCATGCGCGCGATAGTGGAAAGGCGGTGCGCGATCGCGATCACCGTCTTGCCTTCCATGAGGTCGAGGAGCTGCTCCTGGATCGCGAGCTCGACCTCGCTGTCGAGCGCCGAGGTCGCCTCGTCCAGCACGAGGATCGGCGCGTCCTTCAGGATGACGCGGGCGAGCGCGATGCGCTGGCGCTGCCCGCCCGAGAGCTTCACGCCGCGCTCGCCGACGTGCGCGGCGTACCCGGTGCGCCCGTTCCAGTCGCGCAGGCCGAGGATGAACTCGTGCGCCTGCGCTTTGGCCGCCGCAGCGGCGATCTGCGCGTCGGTCGCGCTCGGGCGGCCGTAGCGGATGTTCGCGGCGATCGAGCGGTGCAGGAGCGAGGTGTCCTGGGTGACCATGCCGATCGCCGCGCGCAGGCTTTCCTGCGCCACGCCGGCGATGTCCTGGTCGTCGATCAGGATCCTTCCGGATTCGACCTCGTGAAACCGCAGCAGCAGGTTGACGAGCGTGGACTTGCCCGCGCCCGATCGACCGACCAGGCCCACGCGCTCCCCGGGTCTGATTTTCAACTGAAGGTGACTGATGACCGGTGCGGCATCCTTGCGGCCGTAGCCGAAGGTGAGGTTGTCGAACACGATCTCGCCGCGCGACACTTCGAGCGGCCGCGCGCTGGCGCGATCGGTTCCCGAGTGCGGTACCGCGATCGACTGCATGCCTTCCTGCACCACGCCCACGTTCTCGAAGATGGCGGTGACTTCCCAGCTCACCCAGCCCGCCGCGTTCGCCGTCTGCCACGCGAGCGGCAGCGCGGTGGCGACGATGCCGGCGCTCACGCTTCCGTGCGCCCACAGGTACAGGCCGATCGCCGCGGTGCAGACGAGCAGCGCGGCGTTCAGCGCCGTCAGCCCGATCTGGAAGCGCGTGATGACGCGCATGTGCGCCTTCATGGCTTTCTGGTGGACGTCCACCGACTCGCGCACGTAGGCATCCTCCTCGGCGAGACGGGCGAAGAGCTTCACCGTCTGGATGTTGGTGTAGCTGTCGACCACCCGCGCCATGACGAGCGAGCGCCGCTCGGAGCTTTCGCGCGCCAGCTCGCGCAGCTTCGGCACGAAGTGGCGCAGGAACACGACATAGCCCGCGAACCACAGCAGCGTCGGCACCCCGAGGCGCCAGTCGGCGACGGTCAGGAGGGCGAAGGCGGTTATGCCGTAGACCGCGATGTACCAGACCGCGCGGATGCTCGCCATCGTGCTCTCGCGCAGCGCGTTCGCGGTCTGCATCACGCGGTTGGCGATGCGCCCGGCGAAGTCGTTCTGGAAGAACGGCCAGCTCTGCCGCACCACGTGCCAGTGGCTCTGCCAGCGGATGAGGCTCGTCGCCCCGGGTATCAGCGCGTTGTGCCGGATCGCGATGTCGGTGAGGATGGCGAGCGGGCGCACGAACAGCACGAGCGCCACCATGCACGCGAGCAGCGGCCACTGCTGCGCGAGCGCCTCCTGCCGGTCGGCCGCCTCCATGAGCGAGACCAGCCGGCCGATGAACAGCGGGATCACCGTGTCGAGGAGCGCCACCGCGAGGCTGGCGGCGAACATGGCCCCGTACCAGCCCTTGGTCTGCCGCACGAAGTGCCAGTAGAAGGCGATGAGCGCCTGCGGCGGCTCGCCCTGTCCGGGACTGGCCGTCCCGCGGATTCCGTGGAAGAGTTTCAAGACTTTCTTTCTTGCCCTGCGGCTCTGGTTCGTTGTAACGATCCGGCCGCGCTTATCGTTGACACTCGAAGATACCAGATCGCATCTACCCGCAGCGGCGGAATTCGTTGCAGGATGTGACCGTTTACCCACTAGTGGACATCACTCAAAATGGAGGAGCGATGAGCGCCGTCACGCAAGCCGAGCTCGACCAGCAGGTCTACGATCTCTACGACGAGTATTGCCATGGCCGGATCGACCGGCGCGAGTTCCTCAGGCGCGCCGGCGCGCTGGGCGCGGGCGCGCTGGCGATGGCCTATGGCCTGATGCCCGACTACGCCCGCGCGCAGACGATTTCCTTCACCGATTCGCGCATCAAGGCGCAGTACGTGAGCTACGCATCGCCGGGCGGAAACGGCGAGAAGATGCGCGGCTACCTGGTGCAACCGGCCGGGCAGGGGCCTTGGCCGGCGGTGCTCGTGATCCACGAAAACCGCGGCCTCAATCCCTACGTCGAGGATGTGGCGCGCCGCACGGCGGTGGCGGGCTTCGTTGCGCTCGCGCCCGACGGTCTCACGCCGGCGGGCGGTTATCCGGGCAACGACGACGAAGGCCGCGAGCTGCAGGCGAAGCTCGACCAGGCGAAGCTGCGCGCCGACATGCTGAACGGGGCGAAGTTCCTCAAGGCCCACAAGCTCTCGAACGGCAAGCTCGGCGCCACCGGCTTCTGCTGGGGCGGCGGCACCACGAACTACCTCGCCGTGGCGATGGGCGCGGACCTGCAGGCCGCGGCGCCTTTCTATGGCGCGGCGGCGGAGACGGCCTCAGTCGGGAAGATCAAGGCGCCGATCCTCGCCAACCTGGCGGAGAACGATCCGCGGATCAACGAGATGTACCCCGCGTACGAGGACGCGCTGAAGAAGGCCGGCGCGCGCTACGAGATCCACGTCTATCCGGGCACGCAGCACGGGTTCCACAACAACTCCACCCCGCGCTACAACGAGGCGGCGGCGAAGCTCGCGTGGGATCGCACCATCGCGCACTTCAAGAAGTACCTCGTGTAACCCCGGTTATCCGGGAATCAGCGAAGGCGAGGGCTTGAGCTCGCCCCGTTCGACGCGCGTCACGATCTCGGCCAGCGTGGCATGGCTCGGCGCCGCCACGCCGGCTTCGGCGCCTTTGCGCGCGATGTAGCCGTTCATGGCGTCGATCTCGGTGCGCCGGCCCTTCCGGATGTCCTGCGCCATCGAGGGGCGCTGGATGTCGGCGCGCGGGTTCGAGGCGGCCTTGGGCACAATGAGGGCTTCGACCTCGGAGAGCGCCCGGGCGTCGCCCTCGGAAGCGCGCGCCATGGCCTCGGGCTCGACGCCGCGAATCTTCTCGAGCTGATAGCCGAGCGCCTGGCCCACGCGCACCCCTTCGCCGGCAAGGCGGATCTGGAAGCGCCGGATCGTATCGTTGCGCAGGCAGTCGCCGGAGGTCAGGCCCGTGGCTGCCGTTACGCCGTTGCCCATCGAGTTTTGCACCAGCTTCGACCAGCGCTCGCCCCACAGGTTGGTGGTCGCTTTCGAGCTGTCGATCGCACGGAACCATTCGACGAGCATTTCGACCCGCGGGGAGATGCGTCCGTGCGGCTCGCCGATACGGAACACCGTGTGCTCGGTGCCCCCTTTGGCGACGGTCCTGCGGATGCGGCCCGCCTCGTAGAGGTCCACCGAAATGAGGGAAGCGACCGCACCGACCGTGCGGCCCCAGCCGACCACGCCGGCGATCGTTTCCTCGTTGAGGCAGTTCTGCAGCGACAGCGCGAAGCCCTGCTCGGAGAGGTAGGGTGCGATGAGCGCGCTCGCCCAGCGGGTGTCGTAGGACTTGACCGAAATCATCGCCACATCGACCGGATTGCGCGCCAGGGACTGCACTTGGGTCAGGTGCAGGGTCTTCGCCTTCCTGACGACGAACCGCTCCTCCGGCGTCACGCCGTCGAGCTCGAGGCCGCGCGCCCTGATGGTCTCCACGTGCTCCGGCCACGCGTCGATGAGCGTGACGTCGTGTCCAAGATGCGCGAGCGTGCCGCCGACATAGCCGCCCAGCGCGCCCGCCCCAACGACCGCAATTCGTTTTGTCATAGACTAGTGCAATGATAATCGAGCCGCTGGCCGGCGCGCTGGGAGCCGAGATCCGCGGCGTCGCGCTCGCGACCCTGCAGGACGAGACGGCCTGGCAGGCGGTCCATCGTGCGTTCCTGCGCTACTGCGTGCTCGTGTTTCGCGACCAGGCGCTCGAGCCTGCCGACCTGATGCGGGTGGGCGCGCGCTTCGGCGAGCCCTGCTTCTACCCATTCGTCACCGGGCTGGACGGCTACCCGTACGTCTTCGAGGTGGTGAAGGAGGAGCAAGAGACCACGAACTTCGGCGGCAACTGGCATTCGGACACCACCTACCTCGCGCAGCCGCCGCTCGCCACGCTGCTCCAGGCAATCGAGACGCCCCCGCACGGGGGCGACACGCTCTTCGCCAGCACTCATGCCGCGTACGACGCGCTGTCCGAGGGCATGCAGAACCTTCTCGGCAGGCTGGTCGGCGTGAACAGCGCCAGCCTCAAGCTCACCGGCGGCCGCCGCAAGATGCACGGCACGATCGGCGGCATGAAGGTGCACGACACCGAAAACGCCGACCAGTACGAGGCCGAGCATCCTGCGGTGCGCACGCATCCCGACACCGGGCGCAAGGCGTTGTACGTGAGCCGGAGCCACACGATCCGCTTCAAGGACATGAGCGAAGAAGAGAGCCGTCCGCTCATCGACTTCCTGCAGGCGCACCAGACGCGGCCCGAGTTCACCTGCCGCGTGCGCTGGGCGCCGGGGACCCTGACGGTCTGGGACAACCGCTGCACCCAACATAACGCCGTCAACGACTACCACGGCCAGCGCCGCCGCATGCGGCGCCTGACCGTGGGCCCGCAAACGCCGCGTTAACCCGTTTTCGCGCAGCGTCCGTTTAATGGTGGAACTGAAAGGGAGACCACCATGTCAGGACGCATCCGCGCCGCAGTTTTCTGCCTCGTCATCGCCGGCTTCGCCGGTCCCGCGCTTTCCGAGCAGTCGAGCCGGATTACCCGGGTCACGCTGTACCCGGGCAGCGCGGCGATCGAGCGCGCCGCCAATGTAGCCGCGGGATCCGGCACGCTCGAAATGACGGGGTTGGCAGCCAATTTCGACCTGCGCACTCTGCGCGTCGAAGCGGGTGCCGGCATCCGGGTGGGCGAAGTTTCGGTGCAGGACGTGAGCCGCGCCGAGGCGCTGAGCGCCCGTGAAGCCGACCTCGAGACGAAGATCCAGGCGCTCGCCGACGACAAGGCCGCGCTCGAGGTCGAGGTGAAGACGGCGGAGCTGGTGCGCGACTACCTTATGTCTCTTCGTGCGCGGCCCGGCGAAGGCGACAAGGCGCAGCCGATCGCCGTCGACCCGAAAGCGATCCCGGCGGTCATCGAGGCGCTTCGGCGCGGCGGCGGCGACGCCTACGGCCAGATCCAGCGCATCGAGATCAAGAAGCGCACCATCGACAAGCAGGTGGCGGCGCTGCAGCGTGATCTCGCGCGGCTGCGTACCGGCGCGAGAGACGCTCGCTCGCTCGCCATCAGCTACACGGCCTCGCACGCGGGCGAGGTGCGCGCCACCTACCAGGTGACGAACGCAGGCTGGAAGCCCGTGTACCGCGCCGCCCTCGATTCGTCGAGCTCGCGTGTGGAGCTCGAACGCCAAGCGACGATCATGCAGCGCACCGGCGAAGACTGGCGCGGCGTCGCCTTGCGCCTTTCGACGGGCCAGCCGCGTCGCGCACAGATCGCCGATCCGTCGACCTGGCAGCTCGTCATCCGCCCGCCCGCCGTGCAAAGCGTGATGTCGAGCGAAGTCCAATTGCCGGTTTCTCCCAAGGCCATGCAGGACCAGAGAACGGATCGTGCGGAACGCAAGCGGCCGGAAGAGGCACCGATCGTGGCGCAGTTCGAGACGCAATACGCCACCGAGTTCGAGGTCCCGGGCCAGGTCGACCTGCCCGCCGACGGGCGCCAGGTGAACGTTTCGCTCGCGACGCAATCGATCCCGGTCAAGCAGCGCGTCCGGGTCGTCCCCCGCAGGGACGCCGCCGCGATGGTCACCGCCGAGGCCGAGCTCCCCGAGGGCGTGTGGATCCCGGGCGACGCGCAGCTCTACCGCGACGGCAGCTATATCGGCTCGACCTTCTGGAACGCGCAGGCGAAGGAAAAGCTCGTCCTTCCCTTCGGACGCGACGACCGCATCCAGGTCACGGCGAACCGCACCAAGAACCGGCGCGGCTCGGGCGGCCTCATCAGCCAGCGCAACGAGCGCCAGATCGCCGACCTCTACATTGTTACCAGCCGGCACAAAGTGCCGGTGGAGCTCCTCGTGCTCGAGGCCTCGCCGGTGGCGGTCTCCGACCAGATCAGCGTCGAGGCGGCCTTCGAGCCCAAGCCCAAGCTCACCGACTGGGAGGAAAAACGCGGCGTGGTCGCCTGGGAGCAATCGCTCGCGCCCGGCGAGACGCTCAAGTTCGTCGCCGACTACACCATCCGCTATCCGAGGGACGCCGCGGTGATCGGACTGCCTTGAGTTTCACCTCTATTGGACAGAGTGATAAGGAGCCATACCGCTCTCGTGTTCCCCACCTGAAAGAAATCCGGTAGGATTTTTTCAGGGAGGAGCAAATCATGAGAAGAGCGTCGGCGATTGTCGCCGCGGGGATCTTTGTAGCCGCTCTCGGGGGATGCAGCGGCGGAGGCGGAGGCGGCGGCGGAGGCGGAGGCACTCAAGGTCCGTTGCAGTACACCGGCAATGCCAATCCCGCAGTGATCACTACGTCGAATGCGGCTGTCCTCGCTGCAATTGCAACTGATACATCCGCTGGCGCGGACGTAACCGGCGCTTTTTCCAGCGCTACGCCCCCTAGCGAATCGCAGGGGGGGCAGGGCGATATCAATATCGGGCGTCGGCTGGCCCATAGGCTGCGCGCGATCGTGGCAAAGCCCCGGACAGATGCACGGCTGACCTCCGTTCTGGTGAACGAGAGCGACCCGTGTGCGAATGGCGGCTCGGTCAGTATTTC
>DASYPG010000032.1:0-23956 GCA_036006885.1 Burkholderiales bacterium
GAGATCGCGGATCGCCTGTTCTGTTTCTAATTCATTCAATTCAACTACAACTTCGCCGAAGCAATCCACCCGCTCAGACACGCCGCGGATGAGACGCTTCGGCACGATCGGCGCCGGCTTGGAGGTTTCGGGGAAGTGCACCACCTTGCGGATGTCGCGCCCGCCGTAGCCGCGCGAGCCGCGCATGATGTGGATCGCGTCCTCGTGCCCCTTGGTGGTGATCAGGCCGACGCGCGCGCCCTTCTTCTGGATGATGGTATTGGTGCCGACCGTCGTGCCGTGGGAGAGGAACGCGATATCGCCGCAGAACTCGCCGAGCGGCAGGCCCAGGGCCTGGGCGCCGGCGCCGAGCGCCTCCATCATCCCGCGCGAGAAGTCCTCGGGCGTCGAGGGCACCTTGGTGGTGAGGAGTTTGCCGGCGCGATCCACGATCGCGCAGTCGGTGAAGGTGCCGCCGATGTCGATGCCTACGAGGTAGCTCATTGCCGGAGCGGCAAATGTTAGCCGAGAATGCCGCCTCGCATGCCGCTCGAAAAAATCGTTTCGCCGCTGCCTGGACCGCGCAGCATCCTCGCCGCTGCCGGCACGCCGTACGCCGTGGCAGCGATGGTCGCATTCCTGTTCGCGGCCAGCGGACCGGTGGCGATCATCCTCGCGGTCGGCGCGCGCGGCGGCCTGGCCGAATCCGACATCGCCTCCTGGATCTTCGCCGCATTCTGCCTGAATAGCCTGATCTCGATCGCGTTTACGCTGGCCTACCGCCAGCCGCTCGTCTTCCTGTGGAGCATTCCGGGCGCGGTGCTGGTCGGCCCGGCGCTCGGCCATCTCGGCTTCCCCGAGGTGGTCGGCGCATTTCTCGCCACCGGCGTGCTGATGCTTCTGCTCGGCCTGTCGGGCTGGGTGCGCCGCGCGATGGAGGCGGTGCCGATGCCGATCGTGATGGCGATGGTCGCCGGGGTGTTCCTGCGCTTCGGCGTGGACCTGGTACTCGCCTTGCGCGACCACCCGTGGATCGCGCTTCCAATGACGGCAGCTTTTGCTCTCCTCACGGCTCTTCCCAGGCTCTCAAGGGTGCTCCCGCCGCTCATCGGCGCCCTGATCGCGGGCACGCTCGCCATTGGCGTCCTCGGAGCATTCAAGCCGCCCGCCGCGCCGCTGTTCGCGCTCGCAGCGCCGAACCTGTACCTGCCTCAATTCTCGTGGGCAGCGATGGTGGAGCTCGTGGTGCCGCTCGCGATCACGGTGCTCGCGGTGCAAAACGCGCAGGGCGTTGCTATCCTCGCCGCCAACGGCCACCAGGCGCCGGTCAACGCGATCACGGCTGCCTGCGGCGTCGGGTCGGTCGTAACGGGACTGTTCGGCGCGGTCTCGACCTGCCTGACGGGCCCGGTGAACGCAGTGCTTTCGAGCGCGGGCGAGCTGCATCGGCAATACGCGGGAGCGCTGTTCTTCTGCCTGCTCGCCGTCGCGTTCGGCGTGCTCGCGCCGTTCTTCACACGGCTGCTGCTCGCCACGCCGCCAGCGTTCATCGCCACGCTCGCCGGCCTCGCGATGCTACGGGTGCTCCAGACTGCGTTCACCGCTTCCTTCGGCGGGCGCTTCAGCTTCGGCGCGCTGATCTGCTTTCTCGTCACCGTCGCCGACGTGCCCGTCCTGCGAATCGGCGCGCCGTTCTGGGGGCTGGTGTTCGGACTGGCGGTCTCCTGGCTGCTCGAGCGCGGCCGAGCGCGCTAAGCTTGCCAGCGATGAAGATTCTGGTCGCCTGCCTGATCATCGCCGTAGCGCCCGCGGCTGTCGCCCAGGGCGACTACCCGAACCGTCCCATTCGCCTGATCGTCACCGTGCCGCCCGGGGGCGCCGCCGATTTCATCGCACGGCTCGTCGGCGCGAAGCTCGCCGAGTCGCTCGGCCAGGCCGTGCTGGTCGACAACCGCGCCGGCGCGGGGGGCACCATCGCCACGGACTCGGTCGCCAAGGCGCCGGCCGACGGCTACACGCTGCTGCAGAACTCGATCACCACCCACGGTGTCGGGCCGCATCTCTACGCCAAGCTGCCCTACGACCCGGTCAAGGACTTCGCGCCGGTCTCCGGGCTCGCGCTGCTGCCGCTGATCATGGCGGTCAACGCCGAGCTGCCCGCCAGGAACGTCAACGAGCTGGTCCGTTTTTCGAAAACCAATCCGTTGAACTTTGCTTCGTCCGGAAACGGCGGCGCCCCGCACATGGCTGCCGAGCTCTTCAAGAGCGAGACCGGCGCTTCGATCACCCACGTGCCGTACAAGGGCAGTGGTCCGGCGGTGGCCGACCTCGTCGGCGGGCGCGTGCAGATGATGTTCGACGCCGCGCCCTCGCTGATCCAGCACGTGAAAAGCGGCAAGCTGCGCGTGCTCGCCGCGGCGAGCGCACAGCGCAATCGGCTGCTGCCCGAGGTGCCGACCTTCGCCGAGCTCGGCTACCCGAAGGTCGCGGTGTCTCTCTGGTACGGCCTGCTCGCGCCTGCCGGTACGCCTCGCCCCGTCATCGATCGATTGAACAGGGAAACCGTCAAAGCATTGGATAGCGCCGACGTCCGGGAAAAGCTGCTCGCGCAAGGCGCCGAGCCGATGCCGGGCACGCCGGAGGCTTTCGGCGCGTTCATGCGCGAGGAGATGGCGAAATGGGCGCCGGTGGTGAAGCAGGCGGGCGTGAAGCTGGACTGACTTGGATTCTTGCCCGGTTCCTTGCCGAGTCCGGCTGGGACGACATCCCGGCCGCGATCCGACACGAGGCGAAGCGCGGGCTGCTCAACGCGCTCGGCTGCATTCTCGCAGGCCGCGACGATCGCGCGGTCGAGATCGTGCGCAGGGTCTTTCCCCTGGAGGATGCGCTGATCGACGCGGCCGCGGCGACCGCGCACGATTTCGACGATACGCACCTGCCGACCGTGATTCACGCGACGCCTCCGGTGGCGGCGGCGGTGCTCTCGATTGCGAGGAAGCAGAAGGTGAGCGGCGCGGAGCTGCTTCATGCTTTCGTTCTCGGCGTCGAAACCACGTGCCGCATGGGCAACGCGGTGATGCCCGGACACTACGAGCACGGCTGGCACATTACGAGCACCTGCGGTGTGTTCGGCGCGACCGCGGCTGCGGCGAAGCTGCTGCGCCTGGATGAACGCCAGGCCGCCTCGGCGCTGGGGATCGCAGCGACGCAGGCGGCGGGGCTCGTCGAAGTGCTGGGCAGCATGGCGCGGGTACTGAATGCCGGCTTCGCCGCGCGGAACGGCATCGGCGCCGCGCGTCTCGCCGGCGAGGGGTTCGAGGGTCCGCGCGCGCCGATCGAGGGCCGGCGCGGGTTCGTCAGCGTGTTCGGAGGCAACGCCGACCTTTCGCGGCTCACGGATCGCCTGGGCGAGCATTGGGAAATGACGCGGGTGGCCTACAAGCCGTATCCATCCGGCGTGGTGCTGCACGCGCTAATCGATGCCTGCCTGGAGCACCGGGAAACGCTCAAGCAGGCGCTGAAAATTGGGCGGTCCGTACATGTCGAACTGCATCCGCTCGCGATCGAGCGCACCGACCGCCCGGAGCCGCGCAATGCGATCGAGGCGCGCCTCAGCGCGCAACACGCGGTTGCAGTCGCGTTGCTCCATGGCGAGGCCGGCCTCGCGCAGTTCAGCGAGTCCGCGGCTCTCGATCCCGAGGTGCAGGCGCTGCGGCGTCGGATCGCCGTGGCTCCCGATTCGAGCCTCGACAAAATGGCGGCGCGCATCCGCGCCGATGCCGCCATCATCGAAGCGCCCGCGTCGCGGCCCATGGATGACGCGAGGCTCGAAGCCAAATTCGCGCGGCTCGCGGGTGCGCAAGCGCCACGACTTCTCGAAACCGTGCGCACGCTCGAGGCCCGGGAGCACGTTTCGCTGCCCTGATCACCCTCTTTCGGACGAACGGCGCGCTTTTCCGGAGGGACGGCCCGTTTTTCTGCGTCGGGCGTGGTTTTTGTCACTTGCTAACAGACATAAATGGTAGTTAAATGAAGCACCTCCGACACGAAGTTAATAACTAACTGGAGGCAGGGACCGGAGGTCGCAATCCGGCCCTTGAATCACAGGCCGATCAGCACCCGTTCGACGAGACGCAGCCCCGTCGGCGAGTCCTGATCGGCCTTTTCCTTTCTGATGCAGCCCAACCGGACTGGTTAGTGCTCTTTTGCCTTCACGCCGGCGCGCCTCTACGGTCAAATGCGGCAGACGTGGGAAGCGATAAAAAAACACCCGCCAAGCAGAGGGGCAGCCATGAATGACCGCTGGAGCTGGATCATCCGCTACGTCGTCGTGATCGCCGCCGCGCTTGCGCTCGGCGCCGCCTTCGGCGAAATGTCGCTGTTCAAGACCACCAGGCTGGGCAAGACCGGACTTTCCGCGGCCAACCTGGTGCAGTTCCTCACCTACGGCCTCGCGCTCGCGATCCTCTGGCTCGCCGCGCGGCGCGCCGCGGTGCTGCTTCCAGCCGACGACCCGCGCTGGAACGTCCTCAAGAGCACGCTGGTACCCCTGACCACGCTGATCGTGCTCTCGGCGGGCCAGGCGGTGCTGCTCGTCATCGCCGGGCCGCTCATGAGCAAGGCCTGGCATCAGACCTACAACTGGATCTCGGTCACGGCGATCATCGTCAGCGCTGCGTGGCTGCTCGCCGCGGTGCTGACCGGCTCATCGTCGCTCGCGCCGCTCTTCGGCGGCAGAATGTCGCGACGCAGCCATCGGGTCGGGCACCAGGCATAGCTTCCGGGCCGATCGGAGTCGCTGCGATGCCGGTGAAAAGATTGTCCACCGTCCTCCCGATCGGCCTATTTTTCTTCGTCCTCGCGGGGTGCGCGAGCGCCCCGCCCGCCGAGCGCGCGGCCGGCGGCGTCGGCGAGCGCGCCGCGCAGCACGCCGCGCAGCTCGTCGGCAAGCCCTACCGCTACGGCGGCACAAGCCCCTCGACCGGCTTCGACTGCAGCGGCCTGGTGCAGTGGAGCTATGCGCAGGCCGGGCGCAAGCTCCCGCGCAGCACCGACGACCAGCGCTCGGTCGCCCATCGCATCAAGGTGGCGGAGCTGCGCAGCGGCGACCTCATCTTCTTCGACCAGGAAGGCAAGAAGAACTCGCACGTCGGCATCTACGTCGGCAACGGCGAGTTCGTGCACGCCCCCTCCTCGGGCAAGCGCGTGCGCCGCGACCGGCTCAACGCGCCCTACTGGAGCAAGCACATCTCCGAGGCGCGGCGCCTCAACGTGTAGCCGGGCTAGCCGACCAGGCGGCCGTTCAGCAGCCGCACGCGGTCGCCTGCTTTCCATGTCGGCGCGGTGGTGTACGTGACCGTCCTCTCGCTGCCGTCGGACATGCGCACGCGGATCTGGTACTGGCTGGAGGACGCGGCCGTCCTGCCCTTGAGCTCGAGCTGCTTCACGGCGACCACCACGCCGCAATCGAGGCAACGCTTGTCGAGCGGCTTGGTCGCCACGGCGACCGGCACGTCGCCGTGCGCCGGGGCGCGCGACAGGGAAGCCACGATGCCGGCGATCGTGCCGAGGCCGATTACGATTGCGCTCGCCGCGGTGAGGGCAATGAGGGATTGGATTCTCATGGAACGATCAAGATGCGCGCGCGGTTTTGACGTTGGTACGGCCGAGGCTCCTCCGAACGGAGGATTGTGTGAACTAATGCGCATCGCGGGGCCCGCGCGCGGTATCGTAGTCCGAATCACCGAGGAGAGCACCGTGTCCGACTACGTTCCGCATCTCAAGCTGACCCACGAGGGCGCGCTGAAGATGCTCCGTGCCGGAATCGCCAAGGCGCTGGAGATGAAACAGCCGCAATGCATCACCATCACCGACGACGGCGGGCATTTGCTCGCCTTCGTGCGCATGGACGGCGCGAAGGTGCTGAGCGTCGACTCCTCGCACAAGAAGGCGATGACCGCGGCGTCGGCGCGCGCCCCCTCCGGACAGGCCAACGTCGCCAACGAGGTCAAGCTCGCGTTCGCGACCGGCGGCAAGCTCACCAACCTGCTCGGCGGGCTGCCGGTCGTGGTCGAAGGCCACGTCATCGGCGCCATCGGCGTGGGCTCGGGCACCGGCGAGCAGGATCTCGAGGTCGCGAAGGCGGCCATCGCCGCGCTTCCCGGCGCGAAACAGTTTTGAAGGCGCTGCTCCTCAGGCAGCACGGCGAGATCGAAGACCTGCGGGTGGTCCACGACTATCCGCAGCCGAGGGCTACGGCCGGCCACGTGGTGATCCGCGTGCGCGCCGCGTCCTTCAACCACCACGATGTCTTCACGGTCAAGGGCATGCCGGGCATCAAGGTGCCCATGCCGGTGGTGATCGGCCTCGACATGGCCGGCGAGGTGGCGCAAACAGGGGCGCCGGACTGGAAACCGGGCGAGCGGGTGCTCGTCAATCCGCTCAACAAGGAGCGCGGCCTCATGGGCGAGGCGCTCGACGGCGGCATGGCCGAATACTGCCTCGTGTCGTCGGACCAGCTCGTGCGCATGCCAGACAACGTGAGCTTCGTCGATGCCGCCGCGCTGCCGGTGGCCTACGGCACGGCGCACCGCATGCTCGTCACGCACCGTACCCTCGCGAAAGGCGAGCGGGTGCTGGTGCTCGGCGCCTCGGGTGGAGTCGGCATGGCGTGCGTGGTGCTCGCGAAGAGGATCGGATGCGAGGTCATCGCCTGCGCCTCGAGCGACGACAAGCTGGCGCGGCTGCGCGAGCTCGGCGCCGATCACGCGGTCAACTACAAACAGACCGATTTTTCGAGATGGGTGATCGAGAAGTACGGCAAGCCGCAGCGGCGCAGCTACGAAGGCGGCGTCGACTGCGTCGTCAACTTCACCGGCGGCGACACCTGGGTGCCCTCGCTCCGATGCCTGAAGCGCGGCGGCAGGATCCTGGTGTGCGGCGCCACCGCGGGCTTCGATCCGAAGGAGGACCTGCGCTACATCTGGACCTTCGAGCTCAGGGTGATCGGCTCCAACAGCTATACCGACGAGGACCTGCGCGCGCTGCTCGATCTCGTGTCCAGGGGCGAAGTGAAGCCCGCGATCGATCGCGTCCTGCCGCTCGAGCGTGCGGTCGAGGGCCTGCGGCTCATCCGCGACCGGGAGGTGGTCGGAAAGGTGGTGGTGACCCCATGAAAACCGTGACGAAGGAAGAATTACAGCGGTTGATCGGGCGCGGACCGTATCACCGCTGGCTCGGCCTGGAGGTGCTCGACTGCGGCGAGGACTTCGTGGAGGTCAAGGCGACCTGGCGCGAAGAGTGGGTGGCGAATCCGGACCGCAAGCACACGCACGGCGGCATCCTCGCCGCGCTGATCGATCTTGGTGCGGACTGGGCGCTGACATCGCGCACCGGCCACGCGGTGCCGACGATCGACATGCGGGTCGACTACCACCGCGCGGCGATGCCGGGCGACCTGGTGGTGAAGGGCAGGGTGATCAAGTTCGGCGGCAAGTTCTCGGTGTGCGAAGCGCAGGTGCTCGACGCGGAGAACCGGCTGATCGCAAGTGGACGGGGCACCTATTTCACCGGGCCTCTAAAATAGTGACCATTCCAAGAAAGGAGCCGCTATGAGATCCAGGAGGAGCTTCATCATCGCGCTCGCGGCGGCGTCGCTTTCCGCCCCGGCACTCGGGCAGGGCTATCCCAACAAGCCGATCCGCCTCGTCGTGCCGTATGCGGCGGGCGGCGTGTCCGACATCATGGGCCGCGCGCTCGCCCAGAAGCTGGGCGAGCTCATCGGCCAGCCGATGATCGTCGAGAACCGGGCCGGCGCGGCGGGCGCGCTCGGCACCGACGCCACCGCGAAGTCCGCGCCCGACGGCTATACCATCGTGCTCTCGAGCCTCACCGCGTACGCGATCGCGCCGAACATGAACAAGAGCGTGACCTACGACCCGGTGAAGGACTTCAGCGCCATCGGCGGCGTCGCGATCGCGCCGAACATCCTGACTGTCAGCGCCTCGGCGCGGTTCAGCACGCTGAAGGAGCTGGTCGAGTACGCCAAGGCGAACCCCGGCAAGCTCACCTTCGGCTCCTCCGGCGTCGGCAGCATCGGCCATCTCTCCGGCGAGGTGCTGCGCACCAGCGTCGGCGCACAGATGCTGCACGTGCCCTACAAGAGCGCGGGGGTCGCCTACCCCGACATGTTCGCCGGTAATGTCTCGATGGTGTTCGACACGCTGCCCTCGGCGATCCAGCACATCCGCTCGGGCAAGGCGAAGCCGATCGCGGTGCTCTCCGACAAGCGCTCGCCGCTGCTGCCCGAGGTTCCGACCTTCGGCGAGGCGGGGTACCCCGAGGCCACGCTGCGGTTCTGGTTCGGCCTGCACGGCCCGGCGCATATGCCGGCGCCGGTAGTGCAGAAGCTGAACGAAACGCTTAACCACGCGCTCGCCGCGCCGGACCTGCGCGAGCGCTTCTCGACGCTCGGCGCCGAGCCCTATCCCACCACGCCGCAGCAGCTGACCGACCTGGTGCGCGCCGACATGGAGAAGCTCGCGAAGACCATCAAAGCCGCCGGGATCCCGCGAGAGTAGCGAGTTTGGCGCGGGCGAGATTGCGATCGATCTTGCCCGCGCCGTTCAGCGGCATCTCGCGCTCGCCGATGATCTCGACCAGCCGCGGGTGCGCGTACTTGGGCCCTTCCGCGAGGCAATAGGCCTTGATCTCATCGCCCGTGGCGAAGGCGCCGCGCTTGAGGACGACGAGCGCCGCCGGGACGTACCCCTTGACCGCATGCGGGACCGGCGCCACCACCGCGTTCGCCACCGCCGGGTGCCGGAACAGCAGGTCCTCGACCTCCTTCGGATAGATGTTCTCGCCGCCGCAAGAGAACATGTCGTCGACACGGCTCTTGAAGTAGTAGAAGCCCTGCGCGTCGCGCCGGAACACGTCGCCGGTACGCAGCCAGCCGTCGACCAGCTTGTCGCGCGTCACGTCCGGCCGCTTGTGATAGCCGAGGCAGTTGTAGGGCGACTTGAGCCACAGCTCGCCTTCGTCGTCTCGGTCCTCGCCGCCCGGTCCGACCAGCCGCACCTGGTACTCGGGCGCCTGCACGCCGGGCGAGCCGCGCGGCACCGGCCGGCCGTCGAGCGGCTCGCGGAACGGGCTCCCGCCCTCGGTCAGGCCGTAGCTCTCGCCCACCCGCACGCCGGGAATCGTGCGCTCGACCTCGTCCATCAGCTCGTGCGTCACGACCGCGGAGCCGATGGTGAAGCTCCTGAGGCTCGAGAGGTCGAGCCGCGCGAGCTCGTCGCGGTGCTGCAGGAACATGGTGAACACCGCGGCCACGCCGCGCGAGTAGCTGCACTTGTACTTTGCCAGCGCCTCCAGATAGCCCCTGGGCTCGTAGCCCGGCATCAGCACGAACGAGCCGCCAGCGTAAAGCATCGGCTTTACCGTCCCGCGCATCGCGTTCTTGTGGAAAAGGGGCAGGGCGATCAATCCTCGATCGTCCGGCTGCGTCGGCCAGTAGCGCTGGTTGTACCGCACGTACCAGAGCATCCCGGCGTGGGTCATGATTGCGCCCTTGGGAACGCCGGTGGAGCCCGAGGTGTAGGGCTGGAACGCCTGGGCGTTCTCCGGCAGCTCTGGCGGTTCTTTCAGTCTCGGACTTCCATCCCGTAACGTCCCGTATAAAGAATCAAGTGCAATGCGGTTGGGGACGGACGCCGAAACCGCCATCGCATCCGGATGCGCCTCGGGCTCGACGAACGCGGCGACGCATTCGGCGTCCTCCAGGATGAACTTCAGGGTATCGCGCGCGAGGCGTGTGTTGATCGCGACCGGAATGGCGCCGGCACGCATCGCACCGAAAAAAATCTCGAGGAACTCGACCCGGTTGCCGACGATCATGCCGACGCGCTCGCCGGGCTTCACCCCGCGCGTTTGTAGCAGGCCCGCCACCCGGTCGGCGCGCTCGTCGAGCTGCGCGTAGGTGATGCTACGTTCCTTGCCCCCGTACAAGTCGATGATCGCGACTTTCTGCGGCAACCTCTCGACCGAGGAGGCGAAGAAATAGCCGAGGTTAGTCTGCCTGCTCACCGAGATAGGAGGCGATCATCCAGGCATAGACCCGGGCGGCATCGAAGGTCCGGTCGACCGAAGCCATGTCGAGGTCGGTGTGGGCGAAGGCCTGCTCGCCCGAGCCGAAGTTCGCCGTCGGGATGCCAACATGGTTGAGGTAGCCCTGGTCGTGCGCCGACTGGCCGAAGAAGGTCTCGGGCGCCGTGCCGAGCATCGCCTCGCAGCCGGCCGCGAGCAGTCGCACGACCGGGGCGTCCCCGGTCACGAGGCTTGGATACATCACCGCGCCTTTTTCCACCTCGAAGCGCAGCGGCTTGCCGGAGACCGGGTCCTTCCAGCCCTCGAGGCTGCGCGCCACGCGCGCGATCTCCTCGACCGCGGCGTCCGCGTCCTCGCCGGGCAGCAGGCGCCGGTCCAGGCCGAGCTCGCAGCGGTCCTGCAGCGTGTGGGTGGACTTCGGGAAGCTCTCGATGCGGTTGCACGTGAGCCAGGCGGTGCCGAGCTGGGGATGCGAGCGGTTGTTCGGGATCTCGGCCGCGAGGCGCCGCAGGAGCTCCATCGTGCCGCTCACCGCGTTGGCGCCGTCGTTGGGCCGGCTCGAGTGCGAGGCCTTGCCGTGCACGGTCACCTTCACGTCGACGCGGCCGCGGTTGCCAAGCTGGAGCTTCAGGCTGTTGCCGTAGACGAAGGCCACGTCGGCGCGCACGCCTTCCTTTTCCACCACGTTCCTGATCGCGTCGTGCTTGCCGGTCTCGCCCGAGACGCAGCAGATGAAGTAGAGGCGTCCCGCGATCGCGATGTCGGCATCGCGCACCGCTTCGATCGCGTGCAGCATCGCCGCCATCGTGCCCTTCTGCTCGCTCGCGCCCTTGCCGAGCACCGCCTCGCCGGGCAGTCCGTGCGGCGTGGCGTCGATCAGGCTGCCGCCGTACGGGTCGGGCATGGTGTTGGGCGGCTGGTTCATCGCGTGCGCGACGAGCATCATCGAGCGGCCATTGCGGGCGCTGCCCTTCTCCGCGATGAGGTTACCCATCGCGTCGAGGCGCACGCTCGACATCCCGAGCGCCTTCATGCGCGGGACCAGCGCCAGCTTCATGAACTCGCGCAGCTGCGGCTCGTCCTCGAGCAGATCGGTCTGGGGCGAGGGCACGCGCACCAGCTCCTGGAAAATGGCGCGGGCGCGCGCCATGGCAAGGTGCGGCGACAGGCGTTTCCGGATGAGCTCTTCAGACATGCACTTGTGAAAGAATAGCAGCGACAGCCAAACGGACGTTAACACAAGATGAGAACAGCCCAGCGCATCGCCCTGATCGGATACGGCGCCGTCTCGCAGGCGGTGCTGCGCCATTTCGCGCTTCACCAGATCGAAGCGTCTTGCGTGCTGCTGCGGCCGGGATGGCAAGAGAAGAAGCGTGCAGAGCCGCCGATGCCGCTGCGATTCCTGGACGACGTGAGCAAAATGCTCTCGCTCAAGCCCGACCTGGTCATCGAATGCGCCGGGCAGGGCGCGGTCGCGCAGTACGCCGAGCGCGTCGTGAGCGCCGGAGCCGACCTGATGACGATCTCGATGGGTGCGTTCGCCGACGCGGCCCTGCTCGAGCGCGTCAAGGCGGCGGCGCAGAAGACCGGTGCCCAGATCGTCATCCCTACCGGGGCGGTCGGCGCGCTCGACCTGCTCGCCGCCGTGCGGCACGAAGGCATCGAGCGTGTGGTCCTTCGCTCGGTCAAGCCGCCGCGCGCATGGCTCGGCACCGCCGGCGAGAAGGCGGTCGACCTTGCCGCGGTCCGCGATCCGGTGTGCCTGTTCAAAGGCAACGCGCGCGAGGCGGCGAGCACCTACCCGATGAACGCGAACGTGGCCGCCGCGGTGGCGCTCGCGGGCGTGGGATTCGAGCGCACCGCGGTCGAGCTGGTCGCGGATCCGGAAGCGGGCGGAAATCGCAACGAGATCCTGGCCGAGGGCGCCTTCGGCCGCTTCGAGATCAGGATGCTGGGAAAGACGCGCCCCGAGGCCCCGCGCACCTCGATCTCGGCACCGCTCAGCATCGTGCGCGCGGTGCTCAATCGCGGGTCGGGCATCGTCGTCTAGCGATGGGCTCGCTCCTGATCGAGAATGCCGCCGTCCTCACCCTGGACGAAGCCGACCGCTTCCTCGAGCGCGGCAGCATCCTCATCGAAGGCAATAGCATTTCGCAGGTGGGCGAAGTGGAGCGCGCCAGCGCCGACCGGGTCATCGACGGCCGGCGCTTTCTCGCCATGCCGGGCCTGGTGAACGCCCATACGCATACGCCGGGCGCGCTTTCGGCCGGCACGCAGGACAGCGCGAGCCACCCCGCCTTCATGTGGCTCAACCAGGCCGATACCAGCGGACGCACGCCGCGCGAGGTCTACGTGAGCGCGATGCTGAATTCCGCGCAGATGCTCATCGGCGGCATCACCACCTCGATCGACCATTTCCCGGCGCAGAACTTCGGCCCCGAGGACGTCGCCGCGGTAGCGGAGGCCTACCGCGACTCGGGGATGCGCACGGTGCTCGGCCTGCGCGTGTTCGACGACGACTTCGGCGACATCTTCCCGAGCGACCGGCCGCTGCCCGCAGACCTGGCGAAGGACCTCGAGCGCATCAGGCCGCTGCCGCCCAAGCCGCTCCCGGAGACGCGTCGGCTGATCGAAGACTCGATCCGCCTGTACCACCGACCGCACGAGCGCGTCTCGGTGTTTCCGGCGCCGACCAACCCGGTGCGCTGCAGCGACGAGCTGCTCACCATGTGCCGCGACCTCGCCGAGCGCCACGACCTCGGCATCCATACCCACCTCCTGGAGTCGAAGGTCCAGACCAGCCTCGCGCAGCGCCGCTACGGACGCACCATGGTGCAGCAGCTCGAGCGCTTGGGGCTGCTGAGCACGCGGCTTTCCTGCGCGCACACGATCTGGATCGAGGACCAGGACATCGAGCGCCTTGCCGCGACCGGCACGGTGGTCGTGCACAACCCCGAGAGCAACCTCAAGCTCGGCACCGGAATCGCGCCGATCGCGAAGATGCTCGCCGCCGGCGTGACCGTGGCGCTCGGCACCGACGGCAGCGTCACCAACGACAACCTGGTGCTGCACGAGGCAATCCGCCTCGCGGCGATGCTCGGTCGCGTCGCCGAGCGCGAGCGCGGCAAGTGGGTCACCGCGCGACAGGCGCTCGCCATGGCCACCCATGGCGGGGCGAGGGCGGTGCAGATGCCGAACGGCATCGGGCGCATCCAGGCCGGCTACCGCGCCGACGTGGTGCTCTACGACCTCGACACGCCGGCGTGGACGCCGTTCAACGACCCGGTCCAGCAGATGGTGTTCGCAGAGACCGGCTCGAGCGTCCACACCGTCATCGTCGACGGCGAGGTGGTGGTCGAGGACCGCGAGATCAAGTCGTTCGACGCTGCGGCGATCATCGCCGAGGCTAAGCCCATGCTGCGGGCGATCCGCAGCCGCAACAGCGACCTCTACCGCTTCGCCCGCCGCATGGCCGAGCTGTTCCCCTAGCCGCCGACGCCGAGGTAGGTCGCGGTAACCTGCCGCTCGGCGCGCAGCGCCGCCGGGGTGCCCTCGAACACCACCGTGCCGTGGTCGATGACGTAGACGCGATCGGCGAGCTGCAGCGCCATCTCGGCGTTCTGCTCGACCAGCAGCATGCTCACGCGCTCGGCCTTGAGGCCTCGGATCGTGTCCATCACCGCGTTCACCACGAGCGGGGCGAGCCCCTGGGAGGGCTCGTCGAGCAGCAGCAGGTCCGGTCCGGTGAGGAGCGCCCGTGCGATGGCCAGCATCTGCTGCTCGCCGCCGGAGAGCTCGCGCCCCTTGTGCGCGAGGCGCTCCTTCAGCTTGGGAAAGCGCTCGAGCACGGCCTCCATCTGCCAGCGCGAGCCGGACCGCTGTGCGATGACGAGGTTCTCCCGCACCGAGAGATAGCTGAAGATGTCGCGCGTCTCGGGCACGAGCGCGATGCCCATCCGCGAGATGCGGTGCGGCTGCGCGCCGGCGATGGGTCGGCCCTTGTAGCGGATCTCGCCCCGGCGCGGCGGCGTGAGGCCGGTGATGCAGCGAAGCGTGGTGGTCTTGCCGGCGCCGTTTCTCCCGAGCAGCGCGACGACCTCGCTTTCTTCAACTTTCAAGGAGAGTGCGTGGAGGATGTGGCCGAGGCCGTAGTACGCGTCGACGGCGCGCACTTCGAGGATCACGCGGCCACCCCGCCCACGATTCCGCCGAGATACGCGCGGCGTACCTCCGGATCGCGCTGGATCTCCGCGGGCGTGCCCTCGGCGATGAGCCGGCCGAAGTGCATCACCGAGATGCGGTCCGACACGCTCATGATGATGTCCATCTTGTGCTCGATGAGCACAATGGTGTAGCGGCCCTTGAGCGAGCGCACCAGCGCCACCATCCTGCGCGTCTCCTCCGGCGAGAGGCCCGCGGCCGGCTCGTCCAGGAGCAGCACGCGCGGCGCCGCCGCGAGCGCGATGGCGAGCTCGAGCTGGCGCTGCTCGCCGTGCGAGATAGCGCGCGCGAGGTGGCCGCTTTTTCCGCCCAGTCCCACGTCCGAGAGCGCCTGGTACGCCCGCTCGTTCGCCTCGTGATATTGATTCTTGTTTCTAAAAAGAAGCCCCTTCCATGAGGGGCCCGTGGCGAAGGCCGCGACCCAGACGTTGTCGAGGAGCGAGAGCGCGGGAAACACGTTGGTGCGCTGGAACGAGCGCGCGATGCCGAGGTGCGCGATGCGGTGTGCCGGCGTCCCGGTAATTTCCTTCTGCTCCAGGAATATCTTTCCTGAGGTGGGCGCAAAAGCGCCCGTCAGCAGGTTGAACAGCGTGGTCTTGCCGGCGCCGTTGGGGCCGATGATGGAGTGCAGCGAGCCGGCCTCGATGGCGAGGCTGACGCCGCTGACGGCGGTGAGCGCCCCGAATGATTTTGTGAGTTGCTCGGTGCTCAGAGCCTTCATTTCGGAAACCATTTCGGCGACTTGAGGGCCAGGCGGTTCCAGGCCTCGACCACGCCGCCCCTGAAGAACAGCACGACGATCACGAACGCCACGCCGAGGAGCAGCGGCCAGCGCGCCCAGACGTTGCTCATGGACTCCGACAGCCAGATGAAGACCACCGAGCCGATGAGCGGCCCGTAGAGCGAGCCGCTGCCGCCGATCAGCGTCGCGAACACCACGTTGCCCGAGGTGACGAAGCTGATCGACTCCAGCGGCACGATGCCGAAGAGCATCGCGTAGAGCACTCCGGCGACGCCGGAGAAGGCGCCGCCGATGACGAAGGCGAGCAGCTTGAAGCGCGGCACGTGAAAGCCGACCGCGCCGGCGCGGATCTCGTTCTCGCGGATCGCGATCAGGATCTTGCCGAGGGGCGATTCCACGATCCTTTTCATTAGGAGCAAGAACAACAAGAAGATCGCGCAGACAAAAACGTAGTAGTTGATCGGATTCGAGAAGTCGATGCCGAGGAACGCCGGGCGCGGAATGCCGGGCATGCCGTCCTCGCCGCCGGTGACGCTGGTCCACTGGTAGGCGACGAAGTAGAACAGCTGGTTGAGCGCGAACGTGAGCATGATGAAGTAGAGGCCGGAACGCTGCACGCAGAGATAGCCGACCACCAGCGCGGAGAGTGCGCCGACGCCGAGGCCGACGCCGAGCGCGAAGAAGACGTTGATGCCGTAGTGCTTGAGGAGCCAGCCCGCTACGTAGGCCGCCGAGCCGAAGAAGGTCGACTGGCCGAAGGAGAGCAGGCCGGTGTAGCCGAGCAGCAGGTTCAGCCCGAGGCCGAAGATGGCGAAGATCCAGATCTCGGTGGCGATGGCCGGGCGCACCGCGATCGGCAGGAGGACGATCGCGGCCAGGACCAGGATGAGGGGGCGCGTCATCGGATTCCAAACAGGCCCTGGGGCCTCACCAGGAGCACCAGCGCCATCACCGCGAAGATCACCGCGGTGGAGGCTTCGATCCAGTACGCGGCCACGATCGCCTGCGCCACGCCGATCAGCACGCCGGCGGCGATCGCGCCGAGCAGGTTGCCCAGGCCGCCGAGCGCAACCACGACGAAAGCGATGCCGAGCATGTCGACGCCCATGCCGGGCGACAGGCCGCGGATCGGGGCGGTGAGCGCGCCGGCGATGCCGGCGAGGTACGCGCCGAGCGCGAAGGCGACGGTGAAGAGGCGATGGATGTCGATGCCGAGGAGCGAGACCATCTCCTTGTTCTCGATTCCCGCGCGCATGATCGCCCCGTATCTGGTTTTTTCCAGAAACAGCCAGGTCAGGAGGACGAGGAATCCGGCCGCCAACATCACGAACAGGCGGTACTTTGGGTAGAACGTGAAGCCGAGGTCGAGCCCGCCGCGCAGCACGGGCGGCGGCAGGTGGCTGAAGCCGACCGGGCCCCAGACCAGGATGATTCCTTCGCTCAGAATCAGCGCGAGGCCGAAGGTGAAGAGCAGCTGGTAGTCGTGGCCGGCGGCGTAGAGACGGCGCACGCCGGCGTACTCGATGATCAAGCCCAGGAAGGCAACTCCGATTGGGGCGATCAGCAGTCCGAGCCAGAAATTGCCCAGGAAGCCCGCAACCGTGGCCAGGAGGTAGGCGCCCACGGCGAAGAGCGCGCCGTGGGCGAAGTTCGGGATGTTGAGGATCCCGGTGATGAGCGACAGCCCGAGCCCCATCAGGGCATACAGCATGCCCGTCGCGATCCCGTTAAGGATCTGACCGAGGAGGAGGTTCAGAAGCTACCGATATCTTTGCAGGCCGCGTATTCCTTGGGCAGCGGCGTGTTGCCGGTGGCGATCACGTCGGCGAAGTCGAGTTCGTGCTTCATCGCCGACTTGGGCTTGCAGCGCAGGAAGAAGTACGGCCGCAGCGTCTGGTGCGTCGAGCCGTCCACCTTCATGGGCCCGACGATGTCGTTCATCTCCAGGCCCTCGAGCGCCTTGACCACCGCCTGCACGTCGTCGGACTTCGCCTTGTCGAAGCCGGCGAGCAGCATGCGCGTCATCGAGTAGGCGGCCGAAGGGGCGTAGCCCGGCGGCAGTTTGTGCTGTGCCTGGTAGGCCTTGACGAAGGCTTTCGCCGCCGGCGTGTCGGCCGTGTAATAGAAGTTCGTGCCGACCCAGAGGTTGTCGCGGATCTCGGGGGCGAGCTGCACCAGCTCCTCCACGCCCGAGGACCAGCTCATGATGAGCGGCACCTTCGGCGTCAGCCCGAAGTTGAAGATCTCGCGCGCGCCAGCCACCGCGTCGCCGCCGAAATTGATCATCGCCACGGCGTCG
Source organism: Burkholderiales bacterium (assembly GCA_036006885.1). GTDB lineage: Bacteria > Pseudomonadota > Gammaproteobacteria > Burkholderiales > SG8-39 > SCGC-AG-212-J23. The sequence continues at coordinate 17,349 of DASYPG010000032.1, forward strand.
GGCCGGTTGGCCGCCGCCTTCTGCACGTAGTTCGAGAACTCGCGCTCGCCAAGCGGATGGCGGTCGGCGCCGACGAACTCCAGCCCGTGGCTCTTGCCGACCTCCTTGATGTACTTCTCGACCGACCAGCCGAAGGCGTAGTCGGCGACCAGCAGGTGCCAGCGCTTCGCTTTGGGGTTCGCCTTCATGAAGTTGTCGACCACGGTCTTCGCCGCGGTGTAGGGGCTTGCGGCCCACTGGAACGAGTAGCGGTGGCAGCGCGCGCCCGAGATGTCCTCGGTGCCGCCGCTGAAGAGGTGCACCACCTTCTTGCGCTTCGCCACCTCGGAGACCGCGAGCGCCACGCCGGAGGACCACGGCCCGATCACGAAGCGCGCGCCTTCGCCGTCGATCGCTTCCTCCGTGCGCCGCGTGGAGGTGCCGGCCTGGGTCGCGCCGTCGCGCGTCACGTACTTGATGGGTTTCCCGAGCACCTTCATGCCGCGTTCTTCCAGCGCCATGCGCATGCCGCGGTCGTTGAGCGGCCCGACGTCGGCGAACGCGCCGGTCTGGTCCCACAGCCCGAGGATCACGACCTCCTTCGGCTGCGCGCGGATGAGGGCGGGGAAACCGAGCGCCGCGGCGCCGACTCCCGCCTTGAGGATGTCCCTGCGTTTCATCTGGCCCATGCCTTTCTCCCCGTAGAAGCGGTCAATCTACATCGGTCGCTGCCGGTGCGCCTCTTGTTTCGCTCGTGACGCCAGAGTAGGCTGCATCGAATAGCGGGGAGGCGCCATGACGGACATCGCACCGGTCGCGGGCAACGGGCTTCTCGATCGCAGGGCGTTCCTGCGGGCAGGCGGGATCCTGATCACGGGCTATGTCGTCAACCCCGCCGCCGCCGAGCCGCTCAGCGAAGCGGCGTGGAGCAAGGAGCCGGGTACGGTGGTACCGGCGTACGGGACGCCCTCGAAATACGAGAAGGCGGTGGTGCGCACGCTCAGCAATCCGAACGGCGAGCCGCGCAACCAGCATGCGCGCACCCCGCACCAGCAGCTGCAAGGGATCGTCACGCCCAACGGCCTGCACTTTACGATCTCGCACGGCGGCAACGCCGAGATCGATCCGACGCAGCACCGCCTCGCGATCCACGGCCTGGTGAAGCGGCCCCTCGTCTTCACCGTCGACGCACTCTCGCGCTATCCGCTCGTGTCGCGCTTTACGTTCCTCGAATGCGGCGGCAACAGCGCGCCGCTGTTCTCGCCCGAGCCGATCCAGGCGAGCGTGCAGGCGCTGCACGGCCTCGCGTCGTGCGCCGAGTGGACCGGCGTGCCAGTGTCTGTCCTGCTCGAGGAGGCCGGCGTCGACCCGAAAGCGAAGTGGCTGGTCGCCGAAGGCGCGGACGCGCCGCACCTCTCGCGCAGCTTCCCGCTCGGCAAGGCGCTCGACGACGCGATGGTCGCGCTCTACCAGAACGGCGAGCGGCTGATGCCCGGGCAGGGCTATCCGATGCGCCTGCTGCTGCCCGGCTGGGAAGGCAACATGAACGTGAAGTGGCTGCGCCGGCTCCAGCTCACCGACCAGCCGGGGATGACCTATTACGAGTCGCGCACGTACGCGCAGATCCTTCCCGGCGGCAAGGCCTATCAGTTCTATTTCGTGCAGGAGGTCAAGTCGTTCATCACGCATCCGTCGCCCGGCATTGGCCTGAAGGGAGCGGGACTGTATGAAATCTCGGGGCTCGCGTACTCCGGCAACGGGCGCATCGCCCGCGTCATGGTGTCGGCCGACGGCGGCCAGACGTGGGCGCAGGCCGCGCTGCAGGAGCCGGTGCTGCCGAAGGCGTTCACGCGCTTCCGCATCCCGTGGCAATGGAACGGCGGCCCGGCGGTCCTGCAAAGCCGGGCGTGGGACGAAGGCGGCAACGCGCAGCCGACGCGCGCGCAGATTGTCGCCGTGCGCGGCGAGACCTCGAAGCCGCCGCCGGTGCTGGCATTCCCGAGCCAGCACTACAACGGTCCGACGAGCTGGGCGATCGACGCGAGCGGAGGCGTGCGCCATGTTTATGCATAGGGTTGTTGTCGTGCTCTCGCTCGTGTCCGGCGCGGCAATCGCCGCAGGTCCGAACCTGGGCCAGCCGCTCTCGCACGCCGAGCTCGCGGCTTGGGACATCAACGTGCTGCCGGATGGCACCGGGCTGCCGAAGGGCAGTGGCACCGCCGCGCAGGGCGCACCGATCTACGCGCAGAAGTGTGCAGCGTGCCACGGCGAGCAGGGTAAGGGCGGCATCAGCGCCGCGCTCGTCGGCGCTCCGCCGATGAAGGGCATGGATTCGCCCAAGACCATCGCCAATTTCTGGCCCTACTCGACCACGCTCTTTGACTTCATCCGCCGGGCGATGCCATTCACGCAGCCGCGTTCGCTCAGCGACGACGAGGTCTACGCCTTGACGGCGTACATCCTGGTGCAGAACAAGCTGATCGGCGAGCGGGACCTGATGAACGCGCAGACCCTTCCCAAGGTGAAGATGCCGAACCGCGACGGGTTCATTCCGCGCTTTCCCGAGAAAATGTAGCCCCCGGGAGCGGCCGTCGATGCCGAATCCTGCCATGCGGGGAAAGATGATCCGTGGTATTAACGGGCCGTTGTCAACAACAGGGAGGCTCAAATGAACAAGAAGACCGTGATGAAGGCCCAGGCCAGGCTGAAGAAGGCGAAGGTCAAGCTCGCCACGCTGCAGCGCAGGGCGAGGAAAGAGGCGGCGAGGATGGGAGCGGCGCTGAAAAGACATCAGCGTGCGCTGAAGGCCGCGACGAGAAGCTACAAGAAGGCGCGCAAGAGCGCTTAGAAGGATAGGAAATTTTTCGGGCCGGCGGCGTAGATCTATGTCGCCGACTCGAAAACGCGCCGCGACTCGCTAGCGGTTCTGGCGCTGATCGTACGCTTTGCCGGCGCCGAATCCGACCATCGCACCGCCGATGGTGCCGACCGCGCTGCCGCTGCCCACCGCGGCGCCGACGGCCGCGCCGGTCGCTGCGCCGACGGTCTCCGCCTGCGTAGCGCATCCACCGATGCCGGCAAGCGACACCATGAAGCTGAGCACGATTCCAGATCTGGACATTTCCGTTTCCTCGAAAATAGAGATGAACGACTCGACGGATTAGATCAAGGATCCTCCCTTCGATCGGTATCAGATTGCTACCATTCGTAACGTTGCAGAACCGCCCCGTCACACAGGCTTTCGCGGAATTGCGCTCGGCGGCGCCGTTCTGGTCGCTGCGCTACCACGAGGAGAAGCGCGAGTCGCACGCCATGCGGCAGGACACGCTCGAGCCGCCGCGCCTGTCGCTCGACCGCGGTGCGATGCTGACCGCGATGACCGAGGGCGGATACGGCTATTGCGCGACGGGCGATCTGTCCCGGGCCGGGCTGCAGAAGGCGCTCGATCGCGCGACGCATTGGGCCGAGGCGACGATGGGGAAGAGCGCGCTCCCATTCGACCCGGCGTCGATGCCGGCGCCTCGCGGGGAATATGAAAGTCCATTCCTCCAAGAGAGGGCAGAGCGATCCGTTCTTCAGGACCTGCTGGCGCGCGAGTGCCAGGCGGCGAAGATCGACGAGCGCATCGTCGAGCGCTACGCGGCGCTGGAGCTCGTCGACGAGGAGCGCGCTTATCTCACCAACACCGGCGGCGAAGTGCGGCAGCGTTTCCGCTTCACGCTCCCGCACATGCGCGTGACGGCGAACGAGGGCATGGAGACGCAGTCGCGCAGCCTCGACCACGCGCGGCAGGGCGGCTTTGAAGTACTGGAAGAGGCCGCCTTTGTCGGCAGTGGGGAGCGTCTTGCGAACGACGCGTTGCAGCTCCTCGCGGCGCCGAACTGCCCGTCCGGGAAAATGGATCTGCTCCTGATGCCCGACCAGATGATGCTGCAGATCCACGAGTCGATCGGCCACCCGCTCGAGCTCGACCGGATCCTCGGCGACGAGAGGAACTACGCCGGCACGAGCTTTGTGACCCCGGACATGATCGGCTCGTATCGCTACGGATCCGATCTCCTCAACGTCACCTACGACCCTCTGAAAGGGGAGCTCGCGACGTACGCGTTCGACGACGATGGCATGCCGGCGCGCAAGGTGTTCCTGATCAGGAGCGGCATCCTGGTGTCGCCGCTCGGCGGCCCGGGCGTGGCGAACTCCCGCGCGAGCGGCTGGAACCGGCCGCCTATCCACCGCATGGCGAATCTCAACGTGGAGCCGGGATCCGGCACGCTCGAGGAGATGATCGCCTCGGTCCGCCGCGGGATGCTGATGCGCACCAACGTCTCCTGGTCGATCGACGACTCGCGCAACAAGTTCCAGTTCGGCTGCGAGTGGGGCGAGCTGATCGAGGACGGCAGGCGCCGGGGCGTGGTGAAGAACCCGAATTATCGCGGCGTCTCGGCCACGTTCTGGCGCAGCCTCGGCAGGGTGGGCGGCCCGGCGTCGTTCGAGGTGCACGGCACGCTCTACTGCGGCAAGGGCGAGCCCAACCAGGCCATCCATTGCGGCCATGCCGCGCCGCCGTGCCTTTTCTCCGACGTCGAGGTGTTCGGCGGCCAATCGGCCTGAGGGAAGACTTAGTTCCTTATTCTGCTCCCCCGCAATGGTGACAAACTTCCTCCGAACGTTCGGTCCAGCGTGGCCGCAAGCGCAAGGGACGGCGCATGAGACTCTTCGATCGTTGGCGCAGCGTGGGCGGCGGCCTGTCGGCGGACGGGCCGGGCCTCGACACGCTCGCCGCGGACATGACGAAGCAGGGCGTCCTCATCATCACGCGCAACGGCGGCGGCTATACGGTCTACTGGACGCGCAGGCCGGACGAGCGGCCCACCCGCCAGAACAGCATCCAGATCCTCAAGCGCTCGGTCGAGGGCGAAGGCGCGACCGTCCTCGAAGCGATGCTCGATTGTCGGGCGCAGGCGCTGAAGCAGCGCAAGGCCACGCGGTCGCAGCGTTAGTCGCCGCCGGGGGCGGCAGACCTCGGTGAAAGCGCGTTTCTTCGAGCTCGCGGAGCGCCTTGGCCGCGAGCTGAAGGCCGGCGAGATGCTGCTTTGCGAGTTCTCCGGCGAGCGCTCCGACTTCGTGCGCTTCAACCGCGGCAAGGTGCGCCAGGCGGGGAGCGTCGAGCAGGGCCATGTTTCGCTGCGGCTGATACGCGACCGGCGCCAGGCATCGGCAACGCTTGCGCTCGGCGGCGAAGAATTCGACACGGCCAGAACGGCGCTTCTTCAGCTCCGCGCCGTCCTCGGAGACCTGCCGGAGGATCCGTGGCTTCTCGTCAACGAAGCGCCGCACTCCACCACGAGCGAGCGCCGCGGCGCGCTGGTCTCCGCCGACGCGGTCGCGCAAGAAGTCGTGGGAAAGGCGCAAGGGCGGGACCTCGTGGGAATCTATGCCGGCGGAACGCTCTGGCGCGGCTTCGCCAACTCGCTCGGCCAGCGCAACTGGCACGAGGTGGACAGCTTCAACTTCGACTGGAGCCTGTACCTCGAGGGCGACAAGGCGGTGAAGTCGGGCTATGCCGGGTTCGACTGGAACCCGCGCGCACTCGAAGCGCGGATCGAGGCCGCGGCGCAGCAGCTGGCCAACCTCGCCACCACCCGGCGCACGCTCGAGCCCGGCGATTACCGCGTGTATCTCCCGCCGCGCGCGCTGGAGGAGCTGACGGGGCTGCTCTCTTGGGGTGGCTTCTCAGCACGCGCCCGAGCCACCAAACAAAGCCCGCTTCTTCGTATGCAGTCTGGAAGCACGCTGAGCTCGAAGGTCACGATGATCGAGAACACCGCCGAAGGGATGGCGCCAGGCTTCCAGGGCGAGGGCTTCGTAAAGCCTCCGCGCGTGACCCTGATCGAGCAGGGGTGGTTGCGCGATGCGCTGGTCTCGCCGCGTTCGGCTAAGGAATACGGGCTCGTCGCCAACGCCGGGGGCGAGGGCCCGGAGGCGCTCGAGCTTTGTCCTGGGACGCTCGAGAGCGGCGCGATTCCGGGGGCGCTCGACACCGGCGTGTACGTCGGCAACCTCTGGTATCTCAACTTCTCCGACCGGCCCGCGGGCCGCATCACGGGCATGACGCGCTTCGCCACCTTTTGGGTCGAGCGCGGCCGCATCGTCGCCCCCATCACGCCGATGCGCTTCGACGACACGATCTATCGCATGCTCGGCGAGAACCTCGCCGAGCTCACGCGCGAGCGCGAGCTCCTACCCGACGCTTCGACCTACGGAGAGCGCTCCACCTCGAGCTCGCACCTTCCCGGTGCGCTGATTTCTTCACTCAAATTCACGTTGTAACCGCGCCACTCGAGCGCACAGGTGTGAATTGCCGCACCGTGCCATCGGCCGCGGTTCGCTAAGCTCGCTGGATGCAGAAACCGGTACGCCTGGCTGTGGCGGTATTGGTGCTTCTGGCAGGGTGCGCCACGACGACGCGCGACCGGCCGTCAGGCGACCGGCCGTCCGGCGCGCAGCAGCAACGCACCGAGGGCGGTGCGGTCGTGCGCGGGCCGGGGCTGGTGGAGGAGCTGCTGCCGGCGCGCCTCGCCGACCGGCGCGGCTGGGCGGAGGACATGTACGCGGCGATGAGCGCGCTG
>DASYPG010000033.1:0-3763 GCA_036006885.1 Burkholderiales bacterium
TCGTCGCCGTCGTAGATGCGCGGCAGGAAGCGCTTCTTCTGCGCCTCGGTGCCGAAGCGCAGCAGCACGGCGGCGCACATGGTGAGGCCGAAGGGAATGAGCGGCGGCGCTCCGGCGTAGCCGAGCTCCTCCTCGAAGATGTAGCGCTGCACCACGTTCCAGCCGGTGCCGCCCCATTCCTTCGGCCACGCCGGCGCGACCCAGCCCTTCTTGGCGAGGATCCTGTGCCAGCGCAGCAGCTCGTCCTTGGACAGGTGCGCGTAGCTCGCCACCCTGGCCTTGAGATCCTGCGGCAGGTTCGAGGCGAGCCAGGCGCGCACTTCGTCGCGGAAAGCGGCTTCCTCGGGCGAATAGTTGAGGTCCACGGCTACAGGATGGTAACGCCGCCGTCGGCGACGATGCACTGTCCGGTGATGAAAGCGGCGGCGTCCGAGGCAAGGAACACGGCGATGCCGCCGATGTCGCGCGGCTCGCCCAGGCGCCGCAGCGGGGTCGCGGCGATCCGCTCGGCGGCGCGCTTGGGGTCTTCCCAAAGGGCGCGGGCGAAGTCGGTCTTCACGAGCCCAGGCGCGATGGCGTTGACGCGCACGTTCTTCGGCCCCCATTCGGCGGCGAGGTTGCGCACCAAGTGGTGGTCGGCGGCCTTGGAGATGCCGTAGGCGCCGATCACGGTGTTGGCGATCAGCCCGCCGATCGACCCCAGGACGATGAAGCTCCCTGAAGTTCCGGTGCTTTTTGCGCGCTGCGCCATGTCTTCCAGCGTCATCGCCGCGAGCCACAGCACGCTTTTCACGTTGTTCGTCACGATTTTGTCGAACGCGTCGTCGGGAATCCCGGTCAGCGGCCCGAAGTACGGATTGGCGGCGGCATTTGAAACCACGATGTCGATGCCGCCCCACTTCGCCCGGGTGGCGTCGACCAGCGCCTGGAGCTCCTCCTTGCGCGACACGTTGCAGGGTTGCGCCAGGACCTCGATGCCTTTGCCGGCCAGCTCCGAGCGGGCTTCGTCGCAGGCCTCGCGCTTGCGGCTGCAAAGGGCGACCTTGGCGCCGGCGCGCCCGAGCTCCTCGGCGATCGACCTGCCGATGCCGCGGGTAGCCCCGGTCACCAGGGCGACCTTGCCCTTCAGGCTGAACAGGCTCGATTCCACCATGTGGAATTTAGTATGACTAAGTTGACAACCGACCGCTTGCCGACAGAATATCGAAATCGTTAGGCGTTCCGCTGCATCCCCCAAACCAACTACAGAACATAGCGAGGAGAGCTTTTCCCCATGGGCGCACCCGAAATCTCGGTCCCCCTTTCACAGCCTACCGCGACTTTCAGCTACGAGCACGAAGGAGACCGCCAGTTCGCCACCACACTCGCGCGCGGCCTGGAAGTCCTGCGCTGCTTCACGCCGCTCGAGCCGCTGCTCGGCAACAAGGAGATCTCGGTGCGCACCGGGCTGCCCAAGCCGACCGTGTCGCGCCTGACCTATACGCTGACGAAGCTCGGCTACCTGCGCCATAACATGCGGCTCGGCAAGTACCAGCTCGGCTCCGCGGTCCTGTCCATCGGCTACCCGCTGCTCGCCTCGATGAACGTGCGCCAGGTGGCGCGGCCGATGATGAAGGAGCTCGCCGACTACTGCACCGGCTGGGTGTCGATGGGCGTGCGCGACCGGCTCAACATGGTGTACGTCGAGACCTGCCGCAGCGGCAACGGCATTACCACGCTGCCCGACATCGGCACCTCGGTGCCGATTTCGCAATCGGTGATCGGGCGCGCCTTTCTCGCCGCCTGCACGCCGGCCGAGCGCGAGGCGGTGCTCAACCAGATGAAGGTGAAGGACCCCGAGGCGCACCGCAAATACCGGGCGCACATCGACAAATCGCTCGAGGACATCCGCGCGCGCGGCTTCTGCGCTTCCATGGGCGAGCTGCGGCGCGAGCACTTCGCCGTGGGGGTGCCGATGCGGCGCACGGTCGACGGTGAGATCGTCGCCTTCAACGCGGGCGTGCCGGCCTTCATGGTGAAGAAGGGCCAGCTCGAGGACGACATCGGCCCGCGCCTGGTCACCATGGTGCGCAACATCGAGGCCTCGCTGGGACTGCACTGAGCAGTCTGCAAGACCTGGTCGCACTATTCCGCGAGCTCGACGACGAGGTCGTGTTCGCGCTGACGCGCCTCGGGCGCATCGTCATCATCCTGCTGGTCGCCTGGCTGCTGCAGGCGCTCGCGCGGCGCGTCATCCGTGCCTTCCACCGCCGCATGTCGGAGCGCACCTCGGCCGCCGAGGAGCTGCGGCGCATCCGCACCGTGGGCACGGTATTCAGCTACTTCGCCACCGTGGTCGTGGTGCTGGTGGCGGGGACGGCGATCCTCAACGAGCTCGGCATCTCGGTGGCGCCCATTCTCGCGACCGCGGGCGTCGCGGGCGTGGCGATCGGCTTCGGCGCCCAGAGTCTGGTCAAGGATTACTTCACCGGCCTGGTCCTGCTGATCGAGGATCAGATCAGCGCGGGCGACGTGGTCGAGATCCTCGGCAAAGCGGGCGAGGTCGAGGAGATGACGCTGCGCTACGTGCGCCTGCGCGACGGCGAGGGCTTCGTGCATTTCATCCCGAACGGCGAGATCAAGACCGTCAGCAACCGGACGCGCGGCCACGCCTATGCAACGATCGACGCGGCGATCCAGGGGCACCAATTCGTCGAGCCGGCGTGCGCGGCGATGCTCGACATTGGCGCGGACATGCGCAAGGACGAGGCGTACGGGCCCAAGATCCTCGCCGACATCGAGATCTTCGGTGTCGAGCGCTGGGAGCTCTGGGGCATCGGCGTGCGCTGCCGCCTCAAGGTGCTGCCGTTCGAGAGGGACAGCGTGCGCCGCGAGTTCACGCGCCGCCTGATCGCGGAGTTCGACCGCCGCGAGATCAAGAGTCCCTGAGGATCTCGTGGATGCGGCGCACCCCGTCGGTGAGCGCCGCGGGGCCGGGCTGGAGGATGTCGGACGACTTGATCTCGAAGAGCCGACCCTCCCGGACCGCGGGGACCGCTTCCCAGCCCGCTCGCGCCCTGACGCGCTCGGGACGGAATTTCTTGCCGCACCAGGACGCAAGCATTACATCGGGTTTTCGCTTCACCACCTCCGCCGGATCGTGAACGACCCTGCCGCTCGCCGATTGGGAGCGTGAAAGCTCGGCAAAGATGTCCTCGCCGCCGGCGATCTCGATCAGCTCGCTCACCCAGCGGATGCCGCTGATCATCGGCTCGTCCCATTCCTCGAAATACACCCTCGGCCTGCTGGCGAAGCCTTTCGCCGCCTCGCTCACTTCCCGCAGGCCCGTCTCCAGGCGCTCGACCAGCGCCGCGCCCTTCTCCGGCGCGCCGACGAGCGAAGCGAGCATCTGGATCATCGAGAGGATCTCGTCCACCGAGCGCTGGTTGAAGATCATGATGTTCAACCCGGCCTTGGCGAGGTCGCGTGCGATCTGCGCCTGCAGGTCCGAAAAGCCCAGCACCAGGTCGGGCTTGAGCTCGAGAATCCGATCGATTTTCGCGGAAAGAAAGCTGGATATCTTTGGTTTTTCGTGGCGTGCGCGAGGCGGGCGTACCGTGTAGCCCGAGATGCCGACAATGCGATGCTCCTCGCCGAGGAGATAGAGCGTCTCGGTGGTCTCTTCGGTCAGGCACACGATGCGCTCGGGATAGCGCGCCGGCATTAGGTATTATCGGCGCATGGGTCCCCTTGCCGGAATCCGAGTGCTGGAATTCGAGGCGAT
>DASYPG010000034.1:0-3624 GCA_036006885.1 Burkholderiales bacterium
GCAAGTCGACGCTGCTGCGCATCGTCGCGGGCCTCGACCGGCCGACCACCGGCCGCGTGCTGCTCGACGGCCAGGCGGTCGAGCGCGCCGGCCCCGACCGCGGCATGGTGTTCCAGTCCTACACGCTCTTTCCCTGGCTGAGCGTCAAGGAGAACATCCTTTTCGGTTCTCGTTCGACGGAGCAAAAAGCGATCTCCCTGATTGAAAAAACCGGTTTGCGCGGCTTCGAGAACCATTACCCCAAGATGCTCTCCGGCGGCATGCAGCAGCGCACGGCGCTCGCCCGCGCCCTCGCGAACGATCCGAAGATCCTGCTGCTCGACGAGCCCTTCGGCGCGCTCGACAACCAGACGCGCGCGCTGATGCAGGAGCTTCTGCTGGGCATCTGGGAGGCCGACCGCAAGACCGTGCTGTTCGTCACCCACGACATCGACGAGGCGATCTTCATGGCGAACCGCGTCGCGGTGATGTCGGCGCGGCCGGGGCGGATCAAGAGCGAGGTGCGCATCGCCCTGCCGCATCCGCGGCACTACACGATGAAGACCTCGCCGGAGTTCTCGCGCTACAAGGCTGATCTCACCGAGCAGATCCGGGTCGAGGCGCTGAAGACGGCGCAGCTGGCCGACGCCTAGCGACGGTTCAGTCGGGTCGCGCCCCGGATACTCGGATGGCGCGAGCCCATTTCGCCCCGTCTGCGACGATCAGCGCCGCGAGTTCTTCGGGGGAGCTCGAGACGGGATCGATGCCTTGGCTTACGAATGCTTCCTGCAGCGCTCGGTCTGCGAGTGCCTTTCGGGTCTCGGCGTTCAGGCGGGCGATCACGTCACGCGGCGTGCCCGCAGGGGCCACTAACGCGAACCACGCGCTGACCTCGTAACCCGGCAAACCCGCTTCCGCGGAAGTCGGGACATCGGGAAGCTGCGGCATTCGCCGGGGCCCGGCGACCGCGAGCGCCTTGAGTTTTCCGGCTCGGATATACGGAAGCAGCGACGCCGGCTGCTCGAATATCACCTGCGTGCGACCGGCAACGAGGTCGGTCAATGCCGGGCTCACCCCCTTGTACGGGACGTGCAGCAGGTCAACGCCGGCGGCGGCCTTGAACATTTCGCCGGCGATGTGAAGAGGATGGCCATTGCCGCCCGAGCCGAATGCGAGCTGGCCCGGCTTTGCTTTTGCCATGCCGATCAGTTCTTGCAGGGAGTTGACGCCGAGCGACGCGCTCACCACGACGAGGAACACGCCATTCGTGATCCGGCTGATCGGCGCAAAGGACCGGACCGGGTCGTAGGCGAGCTTTGGAAACAGGGCGGGCGCACTGACGAGCGTGCCAGTGGTTCCGAGCAGGAGCGTGTATCCGTCTGCGGCCGATTTCGCCACGGTTTCCGCGCCTAGCGTGCCCGAGGCGCCCGGTTTGTTCTCGACCACGACCGGTTGCCCAAGCGCTTCGCTCAGCTTCTGCGCGGCGACCCGGCCGGCGATGTCTGTCGGGCCCCCCGGAGGGAAGGGGATCACCAGCTTGATCGGCCGGGTCGGATACTGGGCGACGCTGGCCCCGGAGACGAGCGCCGCGCACCAACCGAACGAAAGCGCGAACGCAAGCGCGATCCAGCGGCATTTCATCTGAGGTTTCGCTACTGCGGCGGCGGAGTACGCAATCTTACACCCCGCGCCGCGCGGGACTCGCGAATCGGCTCACCGCGTTGAATACGTTTGAGCGGCATGGCAATCGCGTGTAAACTCCCGCATCCCTACACGCGCTAGGTAGATGACCAAGTATGTCTTCGTAACAGGCGGTGTAGTTTCCTCTCTGGGGAAAGGCATCGCTGCCGCCTCCCTCGCCGCGATCCTCGAGTCGCGCAGCATCCGCGTCACCAACATCAAGCTCGACCCGTACATCAACGTCGACCCGGGCACCATGAGCCCGTTCCAGCACGGCGAGGTGTTCGTCACCGAGGACGGCGCCGAGACCGACTTGGACCTCGGGCACTACGAGCGCTTCCAGAGCTCGAAGATGCGGCGCCACAACAATTTCACCACCGGCCAGATCTACGAGTCGGTGATCAAGAAGGAGCGCCGCGGCGACTACCTCGGCGGCACCGTCCAGGTCATCCCGCACATCACCGACGAGATCAAGGCCTTCATCAAGCGCGGGGCGGGCGACACCGACGTGGCGATCGTCGAGATCGGCGGCACGGTGGGCGACATCGAGTCGCTGCCGTTCCTCGAGGCGATCCGGCAGATGGGGCTCGAGCTCGGGCGCACCAACGTCTGTTACCTCCACCTGACGCTCGTTCCCTACATCGCCTCGGCGGGCGAGATCAAGACCAAGCCAACGCAGCACTCGGTGAAGGAGCTGCGCGAGATCGGCATCCAGGCCGACTCCATCATCTGCCGCACCGACCGGCCGCTGCCGGAGGACGAGCGGCGCAAGATCGCGCTTTTCTGCAACGTGCAGAAGGAGGCGGTGATCTCCGCCTGGGACGTCGACTCGATCTACAAGATCCCGATGGTGCTGCACGAGCAGATGCTCGACGAGATCGTGTGCCACAAGCTCGCGATCCTCGCGCGCGCCGCCGACCTCTCGTCGTGGAAGAAGCTGGTGCACGCGCAGGAGAACCCGCAGCACGAGCTCGACATCGCGTTCGTCGGCAAGTACGTCGACCTGCAGGACTCCTACAAGAGCCTGAACGAGGCGTTGCGCCACGCGGGCATCCATACCGGCGCCAAGGTCAACGTCCATTACGTCGACTCGGAGGCGCTGGAGAAAGACGATCCAAGCGCGCTGGAGAAGATGGACGCGATCCTCGTCCCCGGCGGCTTCGGCAAGCGCGGCACCGAGGGCAAGATCGCCGCGATCCGCTACGCGCGCGAGAACGGCGTGCCCTATCTCGGCATCTGCCTCGGCATGCAGCTCGCCACGATCGAGTTCGCGCGCAACGTCTGCGGCCTCGCCGGCGCGAACAGCACCGAGTTCGACGCCGACACGCCGCATCCGGTGGTCGCGCTGATCACCGAGTGGCTCGACCGCACCGGGCGCATCGAGAAGCGCACCGAGAAGTCGGAGCTCGGCGGCACCATGCGCCTGGGCGCGCAGAAATGCCCGGTCGAAAAGGATTCTTTGGCTTTTTCGATTTATGGTTCCGAGGTCAATGAGCGGCACCGTCATCGTTACGAGGTGAACAACATCTACGTGCCGCAGCTCGAGGCGAAGGGCTACAAGGTGTCGGCGCGCACCCCGAACGAGAACCTGCCCGAGATGATGGAGCTGCCCGGCCACCCGTTCTTCGTCGGCGTGCAGTTCCACCCCGAGTTCACCTCGACGCCGCGCGCTGGCCATCCCCTGTTCAAGGCGTTCGTGACCGCGGCGCTGCGCCACCGGGCGAGGGAGAAGCGGCCGCTCTCGGTCGTAGCAGCATGAAACTCTGCGGGTTCGAGGTCGGCCTCGAGCGGCCGCTCTTCCTCATTGCGGGGCCGTGCGTGGTCGAGTCGCGCGAGCTGCAGATCGACGTTGCCGGGAAGCTCAAGGAGATCACCGGCAAGCTCGGCGTGCCGTTCATCTTCAAGTCGTCCTACGACAAGGCCAACCGCAGCTCCGGCAAGTCGTTCCGCGGCCCGGGCATGGAG
>DASYPG010000035.1:0-4020 GCA_036006885.1 Burkholderiales bacterium
CCGACCTGCCCGGCACCCGCCGCGCCGAGGTGAAAGATGTCCGAGGCGAAGGCGCCGAACGCCGGCCGGCAGGCTTCGAAAACGGATTCATCCCCGGCGCCGTAGATGAGGAGCTTGCCGGTGAGCGCCGCCGCTTCGCCGCGCGCGAGCGGGATGTCGAGCAGCACGATGCCGAGATCGCGCAGGCGCTCGGCGAGCCGCCGCGCGTAGCGCGGCGCGACGGTCGAGGCAAGCGCGACCACCAGGCCACGTGGCGCCGACTCAACCACTCCGTTCTCGCCGAAGAGGGTGGCTTCAACCTCTTGATCGAAACCGACGACCACGATCACGAGCTCGCTCGAGCGCGCCACTTCGCGCGGCGATCCGAGCACCGACACCCCGAGCGCACGGGCGTTGCTGCGCGCCGGCTCGAGCGGGTCGAAGCCGGCGACGCTGTAGCCCTTGGCGAGCAGGTGCCGCGCCATGGGCGCGCCCATCTTGCCGAGCCCGAGAATGCCAATCCTGTTTATCATCCAGTCCTCCGGGAAGTATAGTAAACACCATGAAAAACTTCGCTCGTGCCGCTTCCCGTGCAACTTTTTCCAGCGTCCTTGCTTCCATCGTCCTTGCCGTCGTTGCATTGCCCGCGCTCGCCCAGAGCTGGCCGCAGCGCCCGGTCAGGTTCATCCTTTCGCTCGGTCCCGGCTCGGGCGCCGACATCGGCGCGCGCCTGTACGCCGACCGCCTCACCAGGCTGTGGGGGCAGCCCGTCGTGGTGGAGAACCGTCCCGGCGGCGACGGCGTCATCGCCATCAACGCCGTCATCCAGGCGAAGGACGATCACGCGCTGCTGTGGGGCCCGACGGCAAACTTCGTGGGCCACCCGTACAGCCTGGAAAGCATTCCGTACGACCCGAAGGAGCTGGTGCCCGTGGCGCGTGTCACCGGCACCGTAGTCACGCTCGGCGTGCCGGCGAGCATGAACGTCGGGTCGCTCAAGGAGCTTCTCGAGACCGCGAAGCAGAAGAAGGGCGGGCTCAACTGGACCACCGCGGTGACGATGACCGACATCATCCTCGAGGGTTTCCTCAAGAGTCAGGGCATCGACGCGGCGCACGTGCGCTACAAGCAGCCGGCGGAGGCGGTGAACGACCTCATCAACGAGCGCATCCAGCTCTACAGCTCGGCGTACGCCATCGTGCGGCCGCAGGTGCAGGGGGGCAAGGTCAAGCTCCTCGCGGTGCAGGCGCGCCACCGGGTGCCAGGGCTCGACCTGCCGACGGTGTCGGAGCTCGGCTTCCCGGGACTCAACTTCGAGGGGCTGGTCGGCATCATCGCGGCGCGCTCGAGCAACCTGCCGAACGCGGCGCGCGATCGCATCGGTGCCGACATCAAGACGTTGTCGAAGGATCCGCTGATCGCGGAGCGCCTCGTGGCGACCGCGCAGCTCAACACCCCGGGCGACGCGGCCGAGTTCGCCGCCTCGATCGACGAGCAGGTGAAGCAGCTCGCGGAGTCGGCCAAGCTCCTTGGCTTGAAGCCAAAGCAGTAGTCAATCGCTGAACTTCGGTCCGCGCGGGATCGACAAGTCGAGCACCTGCGCCGGAAGCCAGGTCGCGAGATCGGGCAGCGCCGCGACGGCGAGCAGGGCCAGGAGCTGCAGGACGACATACGGCAGGGCTCCCTGCCACACCTGCGCCAGGGGCACTTCGCCGCGGGTTGCGCCGTGGACCAGGAACAGCGCATAGCCGAAGGGCGGCGTCAGGAACGAGGTCTGCAGGGCGATCGCGAAGAGGGCGCCGATCCAGCAGCCCGCGAGCTGCGCGTTGCCGAGCTCGCCGCCGACGCCTGCCGCCGCGAGCGCCGCCGCGAGCGCGGGCAGCGCGATAACCACGATCTCCAGCCAGTCGAGGAACATGCCCAGCACGAAGACGAGCGCGAGCGCAGCGGCGAGCGGTGCCTGGCCGCCGCCTCCTAGCGCTCTCGCTGCGGCGGCGACCATCTCGGCGCCGCCGAGCAGCCGGAACACCCACGAGAACACGTTGGCGCCGACGAAGATGAAGAACACCATCGCGCTCAGGAGCGCGGTCTGCCGCAGGGCGGCGTCCAGGACGCGCCAGCTCAGCCTGCCGTGCAGGACACCGGCAAGCACGGCGCCCGCGGCTGCGAGCGCCGCCGCTTCGGACAGCGTCGCGAGGCCGAGCACCACCAGTGCGACGAGCCCCACCATCAGCGCCGTCGCAAGGAGCGCGCCGCCGAGGCTTGCGGGACTCGCGCCTTCGCCTCGGGGCTGCGATCCCCGCACGAGCGCGAACGCCAGGTACAACGCCAGCAAAAGCGCGAGCGGCGCAAGCATTGCGAGGAACAGCGCCGGCACCTGGACGCCGATCGCGTCTGCAACGAAGAACAGCATGATCCCCGGCGGCGCGACCGCGCCGAGCGAGCCCGCGGCCGCGACCAGGCCCGCCGCGTCGGCGCTGCGGTAGCCGTGGCGCCTCAAGGCCGGCAGGGCATAGAGGGCGAGGGCGCCGGTCGAGGCGCCGATCATGCCCGCGGCGGGGGCCTGGATAGCGCCGACCGCGATGGTCGCCACGGCGGGTCCGCCGCGCACGCGCCCGAATATCCGTGCGCACGCCGAAAGCAGATTCGCCGCGAGCCCGGTCTCGTGCAGGACCGCGCCCATGAAGAGCAGCATCGGGACGGCCGCATAGACCACCTCGTCGCGGTCCGACAGCGTCCCGTAGATGCGGTGAAAGATCGCGCCGAACTCCTCGGTCCGCATGGCGCCGGTCACGAGCGCGATGCCGCCAAAGAGGAATGCAACGGCGATCAGGACGACGGCCACCGGCAGCCCGGAGAACAGCGCCAGGCCGAGCGCAAGCAGCATCAGCGCGGGCAGGAAGAGCTTCACTTGCGGATGAGCGCCAGAAGCGCGCGTAAGGCGCCAGCGAAGCCCGCGGCCATGAGGAGCACGAATCCGAGCGGCACCCACAGGCGGACCATCCACTGCACCGCCCACCCGGTATCGGCCCAGCGCTCCCCCTGGAAGAAGGAGCGCCACGCAGAGTCGACGCCGTCCGCCACGATGAGCGCGCAGAGCGGCAGCAGGATGACGAGCGTGCCGACGAGCTCGACCGCGGCGACCAGGCGCGGCGAGAAGCGCCGGCTGACGAGATCGAGGCGCACGTGGGCGCCCGCGGCGTAGGCGTAGCCGATCGTCGCCATGGTCGTCGCGAGGAAAGCGGCCGTCGACGCCTCGCTGAGCGGTATGTCAGTGCGCCAGCCGATCCAGCGCGCGATCGGCGCGAGCGCCGCGGCGAGGATCATGAGCGGGATGCCGGTCCACGCGACCGCGCGGCCGATGCCGGCCGAGATGGCATCGAGGACGCGAGCTGCACGCTCCACGTTGCTAGAGTTTTTTGAGGCGGTAGAGGAGCTCGAGCGCCTCGCGAGGGCTGAGCTCGTCGGGGTTGACCTTCGCCATCTCCTCGCGCAGAGCGTCGGTCTCGGGCTCTTCCTCGACCGGCTTGGTCGTTGAAAACAAATCAGCGGTGTTGCCGCGCGTGATGCTCGACTCTTCCAGAAGCTGCAGGTACTTCTTCGCCTGGCGGATCACCGGTTTGGGCACGCCCGCGAGGCCCGCGACCTGCAGACCGTAGCTCTGGCTCGCCGGGCCTTCCTCGACCGCGTGCAGGAACACCACGGTGTCCTTGTGCTCGACCGCGTCGAGGTGAACGTTGGCGATCTCCTTGTATTCGAGCGCAAGGCGCGTGAGCTCGAAGTAGTGCGTCGCAAACAGGCTCAAGGATTTGTTCTTCTCAACCAAATGTTTTGCAATGGCCCAAGCGAGGGCCAGACCGTCGAACGTGGAGGTCCCGCGACCGACTTCGTCCATCAACACCAGGCTTTTCTCAGTCGCGTTGTGCAGGATCGCGGCGCTCTCGGTCATCTCCACCATGAACGTGGAGCGCCCGCCGGCGAGGTCGTCGGCCGCGCCGATGCGGGTGAAGATCTGGTCGATCGGGCCGATGCGCGCCGCCC
>DASYPG010000036.1:0-3895 GCA_036006885.1 Burkholderiales bacterium
GGCGATCTGATGCGGCACACGGTCTCGCCGCTCATCGCGCGCGCCTCATGGCCGCACAGGCTGAAGCTCTTGTTCAGTCCGGCGCCGGTGCCGCGTTACTTCGAGATATTTCCCACCTGGATGGCGCTGCGTCCCTCGCAGTTGCGCGCCGCGGCCGAGGAGGCCGCGCTGCTCGTGCCCTCCACCGTGCGCATGCAGCGTCACTATGGTGCGCTTGGTGCGCTCGACGTTCCCGCGGTCATCGTCGCGGGGGCGCAGGATCGCTACGTCGATCCGTCGCGCCACTCGGCCGAGCTTGCGCGGCGTATCGCGCACCGCGAGCTGGTGATCTCGCCGCGTGCCGGCCACATGGTTCATCACGTCGATCCGCGGCGCGTGATTCACGCGATCGAGGTAGCGGCGCGCTGATTCGGTAATCGTTGCACGCGGCGGTACGAATTACCTCCACGCGCCGCCCCTCTAAGATTCAGCGCTTGGGTAGCGCGAGCCCGTGCGCGACCATTCCGGCCGCGCAAATGAGCAAGCCGATCGTCGCGAGCGCCTCGACCGTGGCGATCTGCTCGGACCACAGCTCGTCGTAGGTCCGGCCAACGAAGGGCCGCAGCACGGCAAGCGCATAGATCGCCGCGCCGAGCGTGAGGAGCGCTCCCGCCGTCACGACCACCGCGCCTCCGGAGTGGGCGCGGCTCCAGAGCAGCACGCCGGCGAGCAGGAACACCAGCCCGACGATCAGCCCCGCGACCAGTGACGCGTTCGTGATCACGCCCGCCTTTTAGCACGAAATCGGGGTCAGAGCCCGAATTCGTCATTCCAGTTTGAGGTTCGCCGCCTTCGCCACCTTCGCCCAGCGCTCGAGCTCGGCGCGCACGAGCCGCGCGAGCTCCTCCGGCGCGCCGGGCGCGGGAGTGAGGCCGAGGCTTTCCAGGCGCTCGCGAGTCGCCGGCTGGCGCAGCGCAGTCACCGACGCCGCATTCAAGCGCGCGACCAGCTCGCTGGGCGTGCCAGCCGGCGCGAACAGGCCGAACCAGGCGTTGACGTCGAGCCCTGCGATGCCCTGCTCGATCGCGGTCGGAACGTCGAGGAGCGGCGTGCGCTCCCGCGTCAGGACGGCGAGCGCGCGCAGCTTGCCGGCGCGGATATGCGCGAGCGTCGCGGAGAGGTCGACGAACATGAGCGGGATCTGGCCGCCGACGAGGTCGCTCACCGCCGGCCCGGCGCCTTTGTATGGAACGTGCGTCATTTCCACGCCCGTGATCTGTTTGAAAAGCTCACCCGCGAGGTGCTGCGAGGTTCCCGCGCCGGCCGAGCCGAAGGCGAGCTTGCCCGGGTGCATCCTGGCGTAGTCGATGAGCTGGCGTACGTCGTTCACCGGTAGCGACGGATGCACGACCAGCACGTTGATGTTCGACGCGACGAAGGTGATCGGAGCGAAATCGCGCACCGGATCGAAAGGCATCCGGGCATAGACGCTCGGATTAATGCCATGCGTGCCGATCGAGCCCATGCCCAGCGTATAGCCGTCGGCCGCCGCTTTCGCCACCAACTCCATGCCGATGTTCCCGCCCGCGCCGGCGCGGTTCTCGACCACGACCGGCTGCCCGAGCGCCTCGCCGAGCGGCGGCGCGAGCGTGCGGCAAAGCGTGTCGACCACGGCGCCGGGCGGGAAAGGGCTGACGAGCCGGATCGGCTTCGACGGCCAGGCCTGCGCCCGTGCGGCTCCGCTCACCCACATCAGTGCTAGAACGATGACGCCGATCCACACGAGCACGACGAAGGCCGCGCCGAGTCGCCCGAGGGCGCTGCTTTCGGGATGGCGTTCGAGCACGCGCGTCCGGCATTCTTTCATCACTTCCTCCGGCACGAGCTTCACGACCAGGACGAGCGCGAGCGGCAGCAGGATGATCTCGTCGAGCAGGCCGAGCACCGGGATGAAATCCGGGATCAAGTCGATCGGGCTCAGCACGTAGGCGACGATCGCGACCAGCAGCGCTTTCGCATACCACGGAGTGCGCGGATCCTTCGTCGCGAGGTACATCGCAAGCACCTCGCGCTTCAGCTCCGCGGCGCGCGCCTTGAGGCTCGCCATAACGGCCATGGCGCCACGATAGAGCTTCCCGGCCCGCCGTGCCATGATCGTGACCCGCTCGGGAGGAAACGCAAGATGCTGGCGCTTCGACGATGGACCCCGATGGCAGCCGCCCTGGCGCTGCTCGCGGCCGGCTGCCACGGCGGCGGGGACGGCAGCAGCGACACGCCACCGCAAATGCCGCCGCAGGTGCAGCTCAGCGTCGAGCGCGTGTTCCCCGCGCTCACCTTCTCTGCCCCGGTCGCGATGCTGCAGGCGCCGAACGACAACTCGCGCTGGTTCGTGGTCGAGCAGGGAGGCGTGGTGCACGTGTTCGCCAACATGCCGGCGGTTGCGACAACCTCGGTATTCATCGACATCTCGGCTCCGTCTCGAATCGCGTTCCGCGGCGAAGCGGGCCTCCTCGGCATGGCCTTTCATCCGCAGTTTCCCAATGATCCGCGGGTGTATCTCTTCTATTCGCACGATGGCGCCGGCGGCCTGGAATCGCGGTTTTCGGAATTCTCGCTCGCTGCCGGCGGCGCCAGCCTCGATCTTGGTTCGGAGCACGTCTTGATTACGATCCACAAGCCGGAGGAGAACCACAACGGCGGCAACCTCGCGTTCGGGCCCGACGGGTTGCTCTACGCCGGGATCGGCGACGGCGGCGGCGGCAACGACCAGCATGGAGCGATCGGCAACGCACAACTTACGAGCACGCTGCTCGGCAAGATGCTGCGCATCGCAATTTCGGCCACACCCGGTGTCTATAGCATTCCGCCGGGCAACCCGTTCGCGAGCAACACCACCCATTGCAATACGGACGGCACCAGCGGCAGTACCGCGCCCTGCCCAGAGATCTTCGCAATCGGGCTGCGCAATCCCTGGCGCTGGAGCTTCGACCGTGTGACCACGCAGCTTTGGGTAGGCGACGTCGGCCAGGGTGCGATGGAGGAAGTGGACCGCGTGGACCTCGGAGGCAATTACGGCTGGCGCTGCTTCGAGGGTACGCGCACCAACACCGACGTTAGCTGCGGCGTGCCGGGGCCATTCATACCGCCGGTCGCCCAGTACGGGCGCAGCGTCGGCGTGACCGTAACCGGCGGCTACGTCTACCGCGGCACGCGCTTCCAGGGGCTCGCGGGACGCTACATCTTCGCCGACTTCGGATTCGGCACGATTTTCAGTATCGACGCCACTGCGCAGGGCGTGCTCGAGATCACGGACGGCTTTTCCTCCGGCCTCGCAATCTCCTCGTTCGGCGAAGGCCTAGACGGCGAGCTCTTCGCGGTCGACTACGGCGGCGGCGGGCTCTACCACATCCGTCAGTAGCGGCAGGCTTGGATCAAGGGCGTCTCACGAGCGCGGCGATGGCGACGAAGACCAGCGCGGCGGCGGCGGCCTCGAGCCAGATCGTGGCGTTCATCGCTATCGTGTGCGCGGCCGCGGGCGCGAGGGCGTAGTGACCGAAGGCGTCGAACCCGAGCGCGGCATAGACAGCGATGACGCCGAGGCCGAACGTTGGGTGGCCGCGGCGCAGCAGCAGGTAGCCGGCGCCGCCGAGCAGCGTCTCGGCTAGCCATGCCGCGTAAACAGTGGACCGCGTGATCCACGGGGGCATGTTGGGATAGTCGGCCAGGTACGCGGCGTTGTGCACGTGGTGGACCAGGCTCGCGGTCGCGTAGGCGAAGAGCAGGACGCCGAGCGTCCTGACCCAGGCGCGCTCGAACGCCATCGCGCGCTCGCGGCTCATGCGCAGAGCCTGCCGAACGCCTCGGTGCCCTTCGGCGTGATGCTGACGGCGCGCGAGCGGCGCATGCGCAGGATCCA
>DASYPG010000037.1:0-3574 GCA_036006885.1 Burkholderiales bacterium
AGCTCGATGCGCGTATCGGGTCGCTCGGCGGAAAACGCCCCCAGGCACTGCACCAGCAGCCACGTGGGGAAGAGGATCTCGACCGCAATCCGGATCTCGGCTTCCCAGCCCTTGGCAAGCTCGCCCGCCGCGTGCTCGAGCCGTGCGGCCTCGTCGACAAGCGTCTTGCCGCGGCGATAGAGGACCTCGCCGGTCGGCGTCAGGACGGCCTTGCGTCCGCGAATCTCGAACACCTTGACCCCGAGCAGCTCCTCGAGCTTCTGGATCGCGTAGGTGAGTGTGGACTGACTTTTGTGGAGCGCCTCGCCTGCCTTGGCATAGCCGCCTGATTCAACGACGGAAACCAGCGTCGCCCATTGGTCGATCGAGATTTTCGGTACTGCCATAGTCATCTAGTTAATCGAACGATATGGCCTAATTATTCCGCTTTTTAATCGACTGGATCAATAGTTTAATCA
Organism: Burkholderiales bacterium; assembly: GCA_036006885.1. Taxonomy (GTDB): domain Bacteria; phylum Pseudomonadota; class Gammaproteobacteria; order Burkholderiales; family SG8-39; genus SCGC-AG-212-J23. The sequence goes on from DASYPG010000037.1 coordinate 459, forward strand.
ACCTCAACGGCAAACCCATTATCCATTGGAGGCGGTATGAGGATCCTGCAGATCAAGTCGAGCGTGTTCAACGGCAACGGCCAGTCGAGCCGACTGGCCAATGAGTTCGTCGCCCTGCTGGGCGAGCAACACCCTGGAACCGAGGTGGTCGAGCGCGACCTGGTCGCCGACCCGGTACCCCACCTGGACGGCGCGCGAGCCGGCGCATTCTTCGCAAAGCCCGGGGAGCGCAGCGCAGAGCAGAAGGCGGTCATCGATTACTCGGACTCGCTGATCAACGAGCTGCGCCGCGCCGACGTCCTGGTGCTCGGGCTGCCGATGTACAACTTCGGCGTGCCCTCGCAGCTCAAGGCGTGGTTCGACCACCTCGCGCGCGCCGGCGAGACGTTCAAGTACACCGAGAAGGGCCCGATCGGCCTGATGACCGGGAAGAAAGCGTATGTGTTCGCTGCGCGCGGCGGCCAGTACGGGCCCGAGCATTCGCAGACCGAGTTCGTGCGCCAGTTCCTGGGCTTCATCGGCATCACGGACGTCGAGTTCGTGTACGCCGAGGGCCTTGCAATCGGGACCGAGAGCCGCAATAAAAGTCTTTTAGCCGCCCAAGCCCAGTCGCAGCGCCTCGCCACACAGTACGCGGAGAGGCCGCTTACAAGGCAGACCCGGCTTGCGGCGTGACCAAGGAGAGAATTCCATGACGACCCGCACGCTCGAACGCGTGATTCCCTCGATCCCGGCCTCCGACGGCGCCGGGGTGAAGCTGCGCCGCAGCCTCGGCGCGAGCCAGCTCGCGCGCCACGACCCGTTCCTCATGCTCGACGAGTTCTTCTCGGACGATCCGGACGATTATCTCGCCGGGTTCCCATCGCATCCGCACCGCGGCTTCGAGACCGTGACCTACATGCTCGACGGCCACATGCAGCACAAGGACGACCACGGCAACACCGGCGATCTCGGCCCCGGCGACGTGCAGTGGATGAGCGCCGCGCGCGGCATCATCCATTCCGAGATGCCTCAGCAGAGCGAAGGCCGCATGCGCGGCTTCCAGCTGTGGCTCAACCTGCCGGCGAAGGAAAAGATGAAGCCGGCGGCGTACCGCGACATCAAGGCGGGCGAGATTCCGTCCGTGAAGGGTCAAGGCTTCGAGACCCGAGTGATCGCGGGGATGTTGGGTGAGACGCGAGGGCCGATCCACGGCGGCAGTACCGACCCGTACTACTTCGACGTACATCTCGCGCCGGGCGCGGTGTTCGAAGGGGCGCTGCCCGCGGGGCATAACGCGTTCCTCTACGTCTACGAGGGCGAAGCGCTCGTCGGCGCGGAGGGCACGCCGCTCGCGCATCGCAGCGCGGGGTTGCTCTCTTCGACTGAGGATTCGGTCAGGGTGGAGGCGGGGGCCAACGGCGCCCGTGTACTGCTCCTCGCAGGCAGGCCGCTGCGCGAGCCGATCGTGCAGTACGGGCCGTTCGTGATGAATACCCGCCAGGAGATCGAGCAGGCCATCGCCGACTACCAGGCCGGCACGCTGTCGCGCGGCGAAATCGGGCGCATCAAGATCGCCTAAACGGTGCGTCGAAGCTGACACGCGACTGGCGTGAAAAAAGCCGCGCGCTGCGCGGCTTTTGTGAACCGTTCATTCCGCTCTGAAGTCCGTTTGTCGCGTGCGCGCCACGGCGCTGCATATCCGCGATTTGTTCCTCGCCATGCGCGCGGAGCGAGTGGAGAGTCAAGCCGTAAGAACAACAGGCTTGAGGGGGAAGGCTGATGGATACGATCCAGAACCGGGTACCCAAAGAAGAGCAGCGCTTGCGGCTAGAAGCCGACTTGGCGGCGAGCATGGAGACGCTGTTCCGGCGTTGCCCCTCGCTCTACGGCTTCTCGGTACAGCAGGCTTCGAAGGTCACCCGAGAGCGCGCGGTCGACCACCTCGAAGGCGATCTTTATCTTGCCGATGTGGCCTGCCATCCGCTTCTCGACGAAGAGCGCTGCGCGGAGCTCTGCGAAGTCGTTTCGCATACGCTGCTCGAGCTGGTGGAAGAGCGGCCGGAGATGGCCGAGCTCCTGCCAGGGCGCACCTTCGCCCGCACGCTCCACTGACCGCGGGTAAGGCCATGAAACGGACCCTCGCCTTCGTTGCCTTCCTCATTGCCGCCTTTGCCTGCCGCGCCGAAGACCTCGGGCGGCCGCTGCTGCTGGTCGCCTCGCCCGCGCTCCAGGGGGCCTACAGCCATACCACGCTGCTCGTGTTTCCGATGCGCGAGCAGCACGCCGGCTTCATCCTCAACCGCTCGACCGACGTGAAGATGGCGAGCGTGTTCCCGGAGCATCCGCCATCGGCGAAGGTGGCCGAGCCGATCTACTTCGGCGGTCCCGAAATGGCGGACTCGCTCTTCGCGCTGGTGCGCAAGGATCCCGGTCAGGGCGCGGTGCGGGTGCTGAACGACCTCTTCGTGACCGCGGAATCCGACTGCATCGACCGCATCATCGAGCAGACGCCGAACGACGCGCGCTATTTCGCCGGCTTCGTGGGCTGGCGCCCGGGCGAGCTGGCGAAGGAAATCGAGGCGGGCTACTGGTACGTCGAGCAGTTCGACGCGGCGCAGGCCTTCCGCAAGGATTCCGGCTCGATGTGGGAAGAGCTCGTCGAGCGCCTCGGCAACGGCCACCCCCGCGCGACCGACCTGCACGGCGTCTGATCCGCGGCGGATTGCCGCTAAACTCGCGGGTGCCCAAGTTCACCCCGAGGCCAGAGCCGACATGAAAATCTCGATGTACCAGGCGAGCGCGCCGCGCTTCGCCAACACGCTGAAGAACCTCTCCGCGATCCTCGACAAGGCGCAGGCGCACTGCGAGGCCAAGAAGATCGAGCCGGCCACCCTGGCCGGGATGCGCCTCATCGCCGACATGTTTCCGCTTTCGCGCCAGGTGCAGGTCGCCTGCGACAGCGCCAAGGGCGCGGTGGCGCGCCTCGCCGGGATCGACATCCCGAAGCACGAGGACACCGAGCACACGCTCGCCGATCTCAAGCAGCGCATCGCGAAGACCATCGACTTCATGCTGTCGGTGTCGCCGGAGCGGATCGACGGCAGCGAGGAGCGGCAGGTGACGCTGCGCCTGGG
>DASYPG010000038.1:0-12451 GCA_036006885.1 Burkholderiales bacterium
GCAGCCGCGCCGGGGTGGTTTCCGCGCCGAAGCGCCCTCGGATCTCGCGCTCGGCTTCGGGATGGAGGCTCAACCTGACCCCGACGGCCGCGGCGACGCACTGGCGGGTGTGATCGTCCGGGGTAGCCCCTATGCCGCCGAAACTGAACACCGCCTCTCCGGCGGCGAGGCTGCGCCGGAACGCGGCCGTCAGCCGTTCAGGCTCGTCACCCAGGTACTGGGCCCACGACAGTCGAAGCCCCCTCCGGGCGAGGGCTTCGATAAGGAAGGAAAAGTGCTTGTCCTGGCGCTTTCCGACCAGGATCTCGTCACCGATGACGTAGGCGCCGAACAATCAAGCAGCTTTCTTGGCCCATTCCTGCAACTCCTCGAGGCCGCCGATGTGCCTGCCGTTGACGAACACCTGCGGCACGGTGCCGCGCCCGGTGATGGCTCCGACGACGCGCGAGCGCTCGCTGTGATCGAGCTGCACCTCCGAATAGGCGTACCCGAGGCTCTTCAGGAGCGCCTTCGCCTTGGCGCAGAACCCGCAGCCCTCGCGCGTGAGAACGGCCACCTGGTCGGGCTTCTTCGCCTTGGGATTGATGTAGCTCAGCATCGTGTCGGCGTCGGACACCTCGAACGGGTCGCCCGGCTTCTCGGGCTCGACGAACATCTTCTCGATGACCCCATCGCGCACCAGCATCGAGTAGCGCCACGAGCGCTTGCCGAAGCCGAGCTCGCTCTTGTCCACTAGCAGGCCCATCTTGGCGGTGAACTCGCCGTTGCCGTCGGGAATCATGGTGATGTTGCCGCACTCCTGCGTGCGCGCCCATTCGTTCATCACGAACGCGTCGTTCACCGAAATGCACACGATGCGGTCCACGCCGTTGGCGAAGAACGCAGGCGCGAGCTCGTTATACCGCGGCACGTGGGTGGAAGAGCAGGTCGGGGTGAACGCGCCCGGCAGCGAAAACACCACCACTGCCTTGTCCTTGAAGAACTCGTCGACGGTGAGCGTCTTCCAGTCGCCGCTTTCGGTGCGCGTGCGGAAGCTCGCCTGGGGAATCCTTTGTCCTTCACGATTCTCGAACACTGTCAGCTCCGTCGAAATGGTCCATAGGTGAATGACAGAGTCTACGCAGCGGCGTTCCAGGGGCCCAATCTTTTGTTCGCATGAGTCTCATAGGTCGAATCAATCGGGCGCGTGCTGGACGCGCAGCTCCTGCAGTGCGCCCAGCAGGTAGCGGATGAACGCGAGCCCGAACAGCACCGGCGCGATGAATCCGACGAAAGGCACGTACGCGAGCAGGGCGAAAAGCAGCCCGAGCGTGAGCAGCGCCCCGCGCCGCTCGCGGAAAAGACGCGCCATTTCCGCGGCGTCGGCGTGCTCGCCGAGCGCGTCGTAGCGCAGCAGCTTCTGGTTCGCCCAGGCGAAGATGGCGAGCGGAATCAGCGGCCACACCGGCGGCAGCAGCCACAGGGGCAGGCTGACCAGGAAGAGCAGCGCCATCCCGCCCAGCGCCGCGACGCCGTTCCACACGCTGCCGGCGACGCCGCCCCCGCGCCTGCGCTCGAGCGCCGGGAACGAGCGCTGCGCGACGTGGTCGACCATTTTCTGCATGCCGAAAGCGCCGAGGATGAAGAGCGCGGTTAGGTAGACGAGCGGGACGAGCAGCAGCACGAGCACCACATATGCGGCCAGCACCGTGGCGCCGCCGAGGTCGAGGTGCAAGAAACCCGCCGCGGGCTCGAGCCAGCGCTGGAACAGCGCCGCCAGCGCCACCGCGAGCCGTTCCCAGAACGCGGCTGCGACGGCGCCCCAGAACACGAGCGAGACCAGCATCGGCCAGACCATGAGCCAGAGCATGCGCGGATGCAGCAGGTTGGCGAAGCCGTAGAGCAGCGCGCCGGCTACGTTCATCGTCGCAGAGTCTCCCACAGTTTGGACAGTCGCTTGACCGATACCGGCACCGGCGTCTTCAGCTCCTGCGCGAACAGCGAGACCCGCAGCTCCTCGAGCAGCCAGCGGAACTGAGCGAAGCCGGCGCTCTCGCCGCCTTGCCTCGCGCGCGCGGCCGACTCCCTGCGATACGGCTGCTCCAGACTCGCGACTTCCGCGGCCAGTCGAGCGTCGCGCGCCGGATCTGCGCGGACCTTGTCCAGCCGCAGCGATGCCGCCCTGAGGTAGCGGGGAAGGTGCTGCATACGCTCCCAGGGCGTGCGCGCGAGCCAGCCCGGCGGCAGCAGGCGCTCGAGCTGCTCGAGCACGTCGCGCGCGGCGTGGGGGAAGCCGCGCTCGAGCGCGGCGAGCTTCTTGCCGAGCGCGGCCCGCTCGGCGAGGATGGCCGACGCAGTGCGCGCGATCTCCTGTGCGATCAAGTTAAAGCGGCTGCGGCCCTGCTCGAGCCGCCGCGCGAAATCGCCCTGCAGGGCGGGGGGCGATTCGGCGAGGAAGGTGCGCTCGAGCGCGGCGACGACGATGTCGTCCTTCAGCGGTCCGAGCGCAATGTCCTTGGCGAGGGTGCGCTCGATGTCGCGGATACGCTCGCGAAAGGCGATGGCAAAGAGGCGCCGCACGCCGGCCCTGTGCACCTCGCGCGCCTTCTCCGGCGAGTCGAACACCTGCAGCAGGACCGCGTCCTCCAAGTCGACCAGGGCGGGGTAGCCGATGAGCGTCTGTCCGTCGCGCTCGAGCTCCATCAGCTCGGGCAGATCGCCCATGGTCCATCCGGTGTGGCGCGGCGCGGCCGCAGGCTGCGATTGCGACTGCAGAATGCGCTCGGTCCCGCCTCCCAGCTCGCGCTTGAGGCCGCCGAGGTCGCGTCCCATGCCAAGCTGGCGCCCGTCGTCGTCGACCACCCGAAAGTTCATGTGCAGGTGCGGCGGGGCCGAGTCGGCCCGAAAGGCGTCGACCGGTACCTCGACCCCGACTTCGGCGCGGATATAGCGAGCCATGGCGGCGGCGAGGGACGCGTCGGAGGGCTTTTCGCTGCGCACGAACCGCTCGCTGAAGTCTTCCAGGGCACCGAGCTTGTGGCGCAGCCGCTGGGGCACCGATTTGGCCATGGCGCGCACCTTTTCCCTCAGCAGGCCTGGAACCATCCACTCGGCGCGCGCGGCGGGAACCTGGTTGAGCAGCGACAGCGGTACCGTCATGGTGACGCCATCGCGCGCCGAGCCGGGCTCGAAGTGGTACTCGAGCACAAAGCGGTTGGGGCCAAGCTCGAGGAGCGGCGGAAAGTTCTCGCTGGTGACCCCCGCTGCCTCGTGGCGCATGAGCTCGTCGCGAGAGAGAAGCAGCAGCTTCGGCTGGGTGCGCTCGGCCTGTGCGCGCCAGCGCTCGAAGTCGGTGGCGCTGTTGACCCCGGGCGGTATGCGCGCGTCGTAAAAGGCGTAGATCAGCGTCTCGTCGACCAGGATGTCCGGGCGGCGCGACTTGTGCTCGAGGCGCTCGACCTCCGCCACCAGGCGGCGGTTGTGGGCGAGGAACGGCGCGCGCGTCTCGAGCGCACCCTCCACCAGCGCCGATTGAATGAAGATGTCGCGCGCCAGCCTCGGGTCGAGCGGCCCGAAGGGCACGCGCCGGTCGAAATACACCGGCACGCCGTAGATAGTGCCGCGTTCGAGGGCGATCACCTGCCCGCGGCTCTTTTCCCAGTGCGGGTTCTGCCGCTCGCGGCGGATGAGATGCGCGCCGACGTCCTCCAGCCACTTCGGGTCGATGCCCGCGACGCAGCGCGCGAACAGGCGCGTCGTCTCGACGAGCTCCGCCGCCACCAGCCACTTGCCGGGCTTGCGAGCCCAGGAGCCCGGGTGGACCCAGAACTTGATTCCGCGCGCCCCGGTGTAGGCCGTCGGCGAGTCCCCGCCCTCGTCTCGGATTCCGATGTTGCCGAGCAGGCCCGCCAGCAGCGCGCGATGGACGCTGCGGTGGTCCTTTTCCGGATCTACAGAGGAGCGCGGCCATTTCAGCTCCGCGAGCACCTCCTCGAGCTGCGAATGCACGTCGCGCCATTCGCGCATGCGCGGATAGGAAAGGAAGTTCTCGCGGCACAGGCGCCGCAGCCCGGGCTCGATCTGCAGCCGCCACAGCTTGAGGAAGCCGAGGAAGTCGGAGCGCTCGTCGGCGCGGGCGCCATGGCGCTCGTCGGCGGCGCCCGCCTTGTCGGGCGGCCGCTCGCGCGGATCCTGCACCGAAAGCGCGGCAGCAATGACCAGCACCTGCTCCAGGCAGCCCTCATCCCGGGCAGCGACCAGCATGCGTGCCACGCGCGGATCGAGCGGCAGGCGCGCGAGCTCGCGTCCGACCGGGGTCAGCTGCTTCGCCTCATCCACGGCGTTGAGCTCGTGGAGCAGCGCATAGCCATCGGCGATGGCGCGTGGGCCCGGCGGGTCGAGGAACGGGAAGGTCTCGATGTCGTCGAGGCCGAGGCTCTTGGCACGCAGGATCACGGAAGCGAGCGACGAGCGCAGCAGCTCCGGGTCGGTGTACACGGGGCGCTTGCCGAAGTCCTCTTCGGAATAGAGTCGGATGCACACGCCGTTCGCGACGCGACCGCAGCGGCCGGCGCGCTGCGTGGCCGCGGCCTGCGAGATCGGCTCGACGCGCAGCATCTCGACCTTGTTGCGCAGGCTGTAGCGCTTCACGCGCGCAAGCCCGGTGTCGATCACGTAGCGGATGCCGGGCACGGTAAGCGAGGTCTCGGCGACGTTGGTCGCGAGCACGATGCGCCGCTGGGGCGCCGGCTTGAACACCCGGTCCTGCTCGGCGGCAGGCAGCCGTGAGTACAGCGGCAGCAGCTCGCTTTTGATCTTTCTCTTTCTCAGCACGTCGGCGGTGTCGCGGATCTCGCGCTCCCCCGGCAGGAACACGAGCACGTCGCCCCCGCCCTCCCGGCAGGCCTCCTCGACCGTGTCGGCGAGCGCCTGCTCCTCCTCCTCTCGCGTGGTGTCTTCCGCATCGCCCGCCACGGGGCGGTAGCGGAGCTCGACCGGATAGAGCCGACCCGAGACCTCGATCACCGGGGCGCCGCCAAAGTGTTGCGAGAAGCGCGCCGCGTCGATGGTGGCGGAGGTGACCACGAGCTTCAGGTCGGCGCGTCGGGTGAGCAGGTTCTTCAGGTAGCCGAGCAGAAAGTCGATGTTTACGCTGCGCTCGTGCGCTTCGTCGACGATGAGTGCCCAGTACTGCGAGAGCAGCGGGTCGCCCTGCGTCTCGGCGAGCAGGATACCGTCGGTCATCAGCTTGATCGCGGTGTCGGGGCGCGCCTTGTCCTGGAAACGCACCTTGTAGCCGACCAGGCCACCGAGCTCGGCGCCGAGCTCCTCGGCGATGCGCGCCGCGACGCTGCGGGCGGCGACGCGCCGCGGCTGGGTGTGGCCGATGCGCTGGCCGTGCTCACCGCCGCCCATCTCGAGCAGGATCTTGGGCAGCTGCGTGGTCTTGCCCGAGCCGGTTTCGCCGCACACCACGATCACCTGATGCCGCTCGAGCGCCGCGCGGATCTCCTGGCGGCGCACGCTAACCGGAAGCGCGGGGTCGAAGCGGATTGTTCGGCTCATCGGTTCGCTGAATCGTACAAGGTCGCCCGCGCGAGGCCCCGGCGTACACAGCGGCAAGTCGTGCGGTATCACCCAGCGCTACGGCGCCGATTCGGCTGGACGCCGTGTCCGCGCGGGGCGACAGTAGTCGCGCAACTTGCAGCGCGGAAAGCGGGGGATCAGCGGCAGGGGAACAGCGGGGGGATCAGCGGGGGGATCAGCGGGGGAATCAGCGGGGGAAAGGGGAGGCGCCCCAGCGCCTCTTCCGGTTCGGGGGCGCCTGATGGCGCCCCCTTTTTTTATGCCCGCAGCCCCACCGGGCGTGCCATGTGCGGCGCGAGCCGCGGCCGGAACACCAGCTCCACGTCCTGGCCGGAGAGAGACTTGAGCGAGCGCTGGAGCTTATGCTCGTCCGGCGCTTTGACCGCGAGGAACGCGTTGGCATGGGACGGATGGCTCGCCCAGGCGACGATGACCGCGACGTTGCATACCTGCATGCCCTGGTGGTGGATCGCCATGAAGTAGCGGCCGGTAATGTCGCGCGTGGGAACCTTGGCGGTAATAAACGAGCGGCGCAACAGCTGCTTCGCCGAGCGCGGCAGCAGGAACCCGTCTCCGGAGACCCCAATGCTGAACGAAGGACAGACAAAGCCGAATTCGCGTTTGCGCGCAAACAGCGTGGTGGTGTTTTCCAGGCGCTTCGCGGCCGCGGTCAGCATGACCGCAGCGTACCTCCTGCCGGGTCTACCACCCTATAAAGGAAGTCACAGGTCCGACGCTTCCAGTAGCCTTGCGACGTAACGGGCGATGAGGTCCACCTCGAGGTTCACCCGCCCGCCAGCCCGTAGACGCCCAAGCGTCGTGACTTCCAGCGTATGCGGGATGAGGAAGACCTCGAACAGGCTGCCCTCCACGCGATTGACCGTCAGGCTCACCCCGTCGATGCAGATCGAGCCCTTGCGGGCGATGTAGCGCGCGAGCTCGTGCGGAGCGCGCACCTCGAGCATGCCACTCTCGAAGCGCGTTACCTGCCCGACGCCGTCGACGTGTCCGGCGACGAGATGGCCGCCGAGCCGCTCGCCCACGGCGAGGGATTTTTCAAGGTTCACGGGACCGGCACGGTCGAGGCCGAAGGTGACGGCGAGCGTCGCTGCCGAGACGTCGGCAGTGAATCCACGCGCGGTGAGCGCGGTGACGGTGAGGCACACGCCTTGCACGCAGATGGAGTCGCCGGCGCCGACGTCGGTCATGTCCAATCCGCCGCAGTCGACGTCGAAGGGCTGCGCTCGCACGATCTGGCCGACTGCCTGGACGATCCCCGTAAACATGGCGCGCAGGTTACCGCAAAGCGGCCGCGCCGCGTTCAGTCCTCGCCCGCGCCGCGCCTCAGTCCTCGGCGAACTGCTTATGCCACCACTTCTCGATCTGCTTCTCGAGCGACAGCGCCGAAGCCGCCAGCGCCATCACCAGCGTGCCCACGGCGATGGAGTTGATCGCCGGCACCGCCGCGGCAGCGAACCCGAGGAAGAACGGCGCGGCGGCGAGCCAGGTGCCGGCGGCAAGGTTGAGCCATTCGGCAAAGTCGGCGTCGATGACGACCTCGAAGTGAGAGGCGAGCGCGAGCGCGATGCCCATGAATGCGGCGTTGCCGGTGGCGACGTGCTGGTCGTCGGCGTAGCCGCAGATCCAGGGCGACATGGCGAGCCACAGCCCGAGCGCGAAGCTCGCCCAACCCTGCCATTTCGCCGTCGCTACGCTCTTCACTGTGACCTCTTGATCCCTAGGTTACGATTGGACACCAGCAAGTTGCTTGCCGTTCGGGGGTCGAGCGTCGTGAGCCGGCTGAACTACGTGTAGCGATGCAGCGACACATCGAGTTGATCGGCGCGGCTTGGGGCCTGGGAGGCGCCGATCCCGGCTGCGCCCAGGCTCCGGAGGCGCTGATCCCGCTCCTCGCGGAGCGGCTCGCGCGCAGCGGCGCCGAGGTCTCGCTGGGGCCGACGCTGCACCCCTCGCCCAAGGAGCGGCGCAAGGAGGCGGCGGTGAGCAAGCTCTGCGCCGCGCTCGCCTCCGCGGTCGCGGCGGCGATGCGCCAGGCGCGCCTGCCGTGCGTGATCGGCGGCGACCATAGCTGCGCCGGAGGAACCTGGAGCGGCGTCGCGCGCATGCTGCAGGGCGAGCTGGGCCTCATCTGGATCGACGCTCACATGGACAGCCACACTCCCGGGACCAGCCACACCGGCAGGCTGCACGGCATGCCGCTCGCGTGGCTGCTGGGACAGGCCGACGACGACCTCTACGGGTTGTCCGCCGGCGTGGTCGATCCCGAGCACGTCGCGCTGATCGGCGTACGCAGCTACGAGCCCGAGGAGAAGGAGCGCCTCGACCGGCTCGGGGTTCGGGTGTTCCACATCGAAGAGGTCGGGCGCCGCGGCCTCGATACGGTGTGCGACGAAGCCTTGAGCATCGCGACGGCCGGCACCTCGGGGTTCGGGATCAGCATCGATCTCGACGCCGTGACGCCGGAAGAAGCGCCCGGCGTCGGCACCCCGGTGCCCGAGGGGATCGCGGCCGCCGAGCTGGCGCGCGCACTGCGCCGGCTCGGCTCGAGGGCCGATCTCGTCGGCGTCGAGCTCGCCGAATACCTGCCGCGCCTGGACCCCGACGGGCGAAGCGCCCGAGTGGCGATCGAGCTGCTGCTCGCCGCCCTATGCGGGACGCGCCAGAATCCGCAGGTCGTCGCCTAGCCGGTCCAGTGACACCAGCTTCAGCTTGAGCCGCTCCTCGAGGGCGCCGACGGCCGGCAGGTCGAGCATGCCCTGGGCGCCGTCGCCGAGGAAGCTCGGGTTGAGGTAAACCAGAAACTCGTCGACGCAGCCCTCGCGCGTCAACGAGCCGTTGAGACGGAAGCCCGCTTCCACGTGCAGCTCGTTCACACCGCGGCGCGCCAGCTCCTCCAGCATGCGCGGCAGGTCGACCTTGCCATGCGCGTTCGGCAGCTCCACTACCTCCGCATTCTGCGGCGCGGGTGCCGCGCGCGCCGCGAAGATGAGCACCTTCGCGCCCTGCAGAATTTGCGCGTGGCGCGGGATTTCGAGCCGGCTGTCGACGACCACGCGCAGCGGCTGGCGCGGGGTCTCGACTTCTCGCACCGTGAGCCGCGGATCGTCCGCCGTGACCGTGCCGATGCCGGTGAGCAGCGCGCAAGCGCGGGCGCGCCAGCGATGGCCGTCGCGCCGCGCCTCGGGGCCGGTGATCCACTGCGAGGCGCCGCTCGCCAGGGCGCTGCGCCCGTCGAGGGTGGCTGCGACCTTGAGGCGCACCCACGGCCGGCCGCGCTGCACCCGGGACAGGAAGCCCAGGTTGAGCTCGCGCCCCTCGACCTCGAGCAGCCCGTGCTCGAAGCGGATGCCGGCGGCTGCGAGCGCCTCGCCGCCGCGCGCCGCCTGCGGATCGGGATCGCGCAGCGCCGCGACCACGCGGACGACTTTCGCATTGATCAGCGCACCCGCGCACGGCGGCGTGCGGCCGTGGTGGCTGCAGGGCTCGAGGTTGACGTAGACGGTCGCGCCCTGTGCCTTTTCACCTGCGCGTTCAAGAGCCACGGCTTCGGCATGCGGCCCGCCGGCGCGCTCGTGCCAGCCCTCGCCGACGATCGATTCGCCGCGGGTGATCACGCAGCCGACGCGTGGGTTGGGGGTGGCGGTGAAAAGGCCCTTCTCCGCGAGCGCGAGCGCGCGGCGCATCATCGCCTCGTCGAACGCGGAGAACACGGCGCTAGCGCTTCTTCTTTCGGGTAGCCTTGATTTCCTGCACCGCTTCGCGGAAATCGTCCGGGGTCTCGAAGCTGCGGTACACCGACGCGAAGCGGATGTAGGCGATCTTGTCGAGCTTCGCCAGCTCGCGGATGACGAAATCGCCCACCCGGCTCGTCGGCACTTCGCGCTCGCCGAGCGAGCGCAGCCGCTCGATCACGCGGTCGACCGCGCCTTCCACCTCCTCGGTGGCCACGGGACGCTTCCGCAGCGCAAGCATCATGCTGCCCATCAGCTTGTCGCGATCGAAATCGGTGCGGCTGCCATCCTTCTTCACCAGCCGCGGCATCTTGAGATCGACCCGCTCATAGGTGGTGAAGCGCTTCTCGCATTGCACGCACTTCCTGCGGCGGCGGATCGTGTTCGCCTCGAGGCTCGCCCGCGTGTCGACGACCTGGGTGTCGTCCGAGCCGCAGAAAGGACACTTCATAACGTCAAAGACCCTTGCTGGTTATGGGGCATTTCATGCGTACACCGGAAAACGCGCGCAGAGCGCCTTGACCTGCTCCGCGACCCGCCTGACGTTGTTCTCGTCGCCCGGGCGCTCCAGCACGTCGGCGATGAGATGCGCGAGCTGCTCGGCCTGCGCGCTGCCGAATCCGCGGGTTGTCATGGCCGGCGAGCCGATGCGCACCCCGCTCGTGACCGCGGGCTTCTCCGGGTCGTTGGGAATCGCGTTCTTGTTCACCGTGATGTGCGCGCGCCCGAGCGCGGCTTCGGCGTCCTTGCCGGTGATGCCTTTGCTGCGCAGGTCCACCAGGAACATGTGGCAGTCCGTGCGGCCGGAGACGATCCTCAGTCCGCGCTCGGCGAGCACTGCAGCCAGGGTGCGCGCGTTGTCCAGGACCTTCTTCTGATAGCTCCTGAAGTCAGGCTTGAGCGCCTCGCCCAGGGCGACCGCCTTGGCCGCGATGACGTGCATGAGCGGTCCGCCCTGCAGGCCGGGGAAGATGGACGAGGCAATCGCCTTTTCCTGCTCGGGCTTGCCGAAGATCATGCCGCCGCGCGGACCGCGCAGCGTCTTGTGGGTAGTCGTGGTGACGAAGTCGGCGATGCCGATCGGCGAGGGATAGAGGCCCGTGGCGATGAGTCCGGCGTAATGCGCGATGTCGGCCATGAGCAGCGCGCCGCACTTGTCGGCGATCTCGCGAAAACGCTGCCAGTCGATGGCGAGCGAGTAGGCCGATGCGCCGGTCACAATGAGTTTCGGTTTTTCAAGAACTGCTGTTTTTGCCGCGGCCTCGTAGTCGATCTCCTCCTTCTCGTTCAACTGATACGAAACCACGCGGTAGAGCTTGCCCGAGAGGTTGACCGGAGAGCCGTGTGTGAGATGGCCGCCGTGGGCGAGCGACATGCCGAGAATCGTATCGCCGGGCTTGAGCGCCGCGGTATAGACGGCCTGGTTCGCCTGCGAGCCGGAGTGCGCCTGCACGTTGGCCCAGGGCGCGCCGAAGAGCTTCTTCGCGCGCTCGATGGCGAGCGACTCGGCGAGGTCGACGTATTCGCAGCCGCCGTAGTAGCGCTTGCCTGGATAGCCCTCCGCGTACTTGTTGGTGAGCTGGCTGCCTTGCGCGATCAGCACCTGGCGGCTGACGTAGTTCTCGGAGGCGATGAGTTCGACGTGGTCCTCCTGCCTCTGGTTTTCGAGGCGGATGGCGTTCCAGAGCTCAGGATCGGACTGGGCGAGAAGGTCGGGCGATAGCATCGGCAAATTTTACCGGTATCCTTGATCATGGATCGCGAAAAAACCAGGGTAGTCGCCGAGCAGATCTTCCGGGACATGGCCGGAGCGATGACCGCGGGCATGGTCTACGTCGGCACGCGCACCGGCCTGTTCCGCGCGATGCAGGGCGCGGGGCCGATGAACCTCGAAGATGTGGTACGCGCCTCCCGCATGCAACCGCGCTACGTCGAGGAGTGGTTGAAGGGCATGGCGGCCGCGGGCTACCTCGCTTACGACCCGAAGGCCGCGACCTATGCGCTGTCCGACGAGCACGCCTACTTCCTCGCCTCCGACGGCACTGATCACTTCGCCGGCGGCATGTTCGAGATGGTGCCGCCGCTGCTGCGCGCCGCGCCCAGGGTCGCGCAGGCCTTCGAGAAGGGCGGCGGCGTGCCTTTCGAGGAATTCGGTCCCGACTGCGTCGCCGCGCTCGACCTCATCAACCGCGGCCTGTACGAGAACCGCTTCACCGACCAGTGGCTCAGGCCGCTGCCGGAAGTACTCGCCAGGCTGCACGCCGGCGGACGCATGCTCGACGTCGGCTGCGGCAGCGGTCGCGTCTGCGTCGCGTTCGCGCGCGCGTTTCCGAAAGCGGAGATCGTCGGCATCGACCCCGACGCGCACTCGATCGAGCGGGCGAAGAAGGCGGCGATCGGCCTTCCGGTGCGCTTTGAGGCCGTCGGCGCCGACAGGCTCCGGGCGAACGGCGGCTTCGACCTCGTCACGATCTGCGATTGCATCCACGACCTCGCCGAACCAGTGAAGACGCTGAAGGAAATCCGCGCCCTGCTCAAGCCCGAGGGCACGCTCTTCGTCGTCGAGCCGAAAGCCGCGGACCGCCTCGAGGACAACCTCAACCCCGTGGCGACGATGTTCTACGGCTTCAGCATCTTTCACTGCATGACCCAGTCCCTCGCGCGCGGCGGTCCGGGCCTGGGAACCTGCATGGGCCCCGCGGCGACGCAGAGACTGCTGAAGCAAGCCGGCTACTCGGACTTCCGCATCCTGGACGTGAAGAGCCAGGTGAACCTCTTCTACGCCGCACGGCCTTGACTGGAAAAAGCCCTTAGACGTTCAAGGGCGGCATCAGGTCCTCGGGCGTGTCGATGTCGCGCAGCACGCCCGGGTCCCCGACGGGAATCTTGAGCAGCCGTTTTTCGTTTTCCCTCAGAAGCCCTCTGGCACCCTCGTCGCCGCGGCACTCGAGCAGCTGATCGAAGAAGGCGCCCGAGACCCCCACCGGATGGCCGCGCCGCGCGCGCCAGTACGGCGCCGCAAGTGGCGCACCGGCCGCGAGCGCATCGCGCACCGCGGCGATGGAGCTCGTGCGCACGAAGGGCATGTCGGCGAGCGCGACGAGGTAGCCGTCGGCCCTGCCCGCCGCGCGCGC
>DASYPG010000039.1:0-1595 GCA_036006885.1 Burkholderiales bacterium
GAACTCGGCGCGCTACGGCATCGCCTGGGGCGCGCTCGGCGCCGCCGAAGACTGCTGGTTCAGGGCAAGAAGCTATGTGCTGGACCGCAAGC
Organism: Burkholderiales bacterium; assembly: GCA_036006885.1. GTDB lineage: Bacteria > Pseudomonadota > Gammaproteobacteria > Burkholderiales > SG8-39 > SCGC-AG-212-J23. Next base: position 93 of record DASYPG010000039.1, read on the forward strand.
AGTTCGGGCGGCCGCTCGCCGCCAACCAGCTGGTGCAGAAGAAGCTCGCCGACATGCAGACCGAGATCGCGCTCGGCCTGCAGGGGTGCCTGCGCCTAGGGCGCATGAAGGACGAGGGCAGCGCCGCGACCGAGATCACCTCGATCATGAAGCGCAATTCCTGCGGCAAGGCCCTCGATATCGCCCGCGTCGCGCGCGACATGCTCGGCGGCAATGGAATCTCCGACGAGTTCGGCGTCATCCGCCATTTAGTAAACCTCGAAGTCGTCAATACCTACGAGGGCACGCACGACATCCACGCGCTGATCCTCGGCCGGGCGCAAACGGGAATCCAGGCGTTCACCTAGGACCGCCCTGCCACGGTGCGCCGCGCGCTGTTTCGCTCCGAAGGCGTGCCGCCACCATGCTTTCAGGTGCTGCAAGGTGTCAGCCGGTGTTTCACCGTTAGCTAGATCTAGCTAGAAAGCGCGAGAACCGGACCTATGGCAGCGGCGTCAAATCCAAAGGTATACTGGATCATGACCGTCGCACTTCGCCTCGCCCCAGTTCGCCAAGCGCTGCGCTTCGCTGCAGCCTCCATTCTTGCCCTGGTGTGCGCATTGGCGCCCGGAATGGCGCGCGCGCAACTACAGGAAGGCGCCATGCTGCTCGTGGCGCATCCCGCGTTCCGAGACCTCGAGTACCGACAGACGGTGCTGCTCGCCGCGCCAGCGCCCAACGGCGGCCACGTCGGCGTCATTCTCAACCGGCCTACCAAGCGCTCGCTCGGAAGCCTGTTCCCCGAGCACGAGCCTTCCAAGAAGGTCGTGGAGCCGGTGTTCTACGGCGGACCGTTCTCGCGCGGCGCCCTGGTAGCGCTGGTGCGCACCGACCATGCCCCTGGCGGCGGCTCGGTGCCGCTGATGAATAACCTCTATCTCGCCTTCCGGGCGAACACCATCGACCACGTCATCGAGACCACGCCGAATGACGCGCGCTATTTCGTCGGCTACGTCGGCTGGCTTCCGGGCGAGCTGAAGAGCGAAATCGACCGGGGCCTGTGGTCGGTGATGAACGCCGAGGTCGACACCGTCTTCCGCAAGGACACCGAGGGCCTCTGGGAAGAGCTCCTGCAGCAGACCCGCCGGATCCGCGCGGAGTCGCCGCTCCCGGCACTCGCCGCGCGCTGAGGGTGCGCCGGGCGGCGCATGCCGCCCTGCTCAGGGATGTGCGACGAAGAGGGCTATGCTCGCCGCCCATGAGACTGCTCCTTGCCCTCGCGCTTTTCACCCTCGGCCCGGCCTTCGCGCAGGAAAAGCCTGCCGCGACCCCTCCAAGTGAGGAGGAAAGCGCCTCAGGCGGCGCCACAGCCCCGCGCCCCAACTTCCGCCGGGATGCCGTTTCCAGCCGGGCGCTCTTCGACCGCCTGGACAAGAACCGCGACGGCTATCTCACCGGCACCGAGCTCACCAGCCAGGAGGCGCTGACCACCAACTGGCTCGGCGTCGACCGGGACGGCGACGG
>DASYPG010000040.1:0-1689 GCA_036006885.1 Burkholderiales bacterium
CCTTTTCCAGCGCGTGCGCGGCTTCCGGCGGCATGTAGTTTTCGTCGTGCTTGGCGAGCACTTCGCGGGCGTGGAACACGCCGTCGTGGCCGAGCTCGCCCTGCGCCACGACGCCTTTGCCCTCGCGGAAGAGATCCGGCAACGCGCCGCGGTACACGACCGGGACGGTTTTCGCGGTGTCGGTCACGGCGAAGCGCACCTCCACGCCTTCGCGCTTGAGGCTGCCCGCGACCACCATGCCGCCGATGCGGAAGGTCCTGCCCGGGGGGGCCTCGTTCGCAGCCACCTGCGAGGGCGTGAAGAAGAACACCAGGTTCTTCTGGAACGCCGTCAGCACCAGCGCTGTGGCGACGCCGAGCGCGACCACACCGAGGGCGATCGCCGCCATGCGCTTGTGCCGCGGTTTCATGGCGTCATTTTATCCGCACGGGAAGGCTCCGCGCGCTCGCAGCGCTTCGCCCGGCGAAAAAGAAAGATCACCTCCAGCGCCAGCACCGCGAAGGTCACGCCGTAGGAGCCCCAGATAAAGAAGCCGTGGCTCATTCGCGCTCCCGGATAATGCAGCGCACGCGCACGAGCGCCGCCGCGATCGAGTACAGCCAGAAGGCGAGCGCCATGAGCAGCATCCCGGTCAGCATGGTCGCAGCCATGCTCGGCGCGCGCGTCAGGCTGACCGAGGCGCCCTGATGCAGCGTGTTCCACCACTGCACCGAGTAGTAGATGATCGGCACGTTTACCGCGCCGACGATCGCGAGGAGTGCGGCAGCCCGGTCGGCACGGCGCGGTTCGTCGATGGCCGCGTGCAGCGCCATGTAGCCGAGGTAGAGGAAGAGCAGGATGAGCTCCGAGGTGAGGCGCGCGTCCCAGACCCAGTAGGTGCCCCACGTGGGGCGGCCCCACAGCGACCCGGTCCACAACGCAATGAAGGTGAAAACCGCCCCGGTCGGCGCGAGCGCCTGCGCCATCATGAACGAAAGGCGGGTGTTGAACGCGAGGCCGGCGGCGGCCCAGCCCGCCATCACCAGATAGGTGAACATCGACATCCACGCCGCCGGCACGTGAATGAAGATGATGCGGTAGACCTCGCCCTGCTGCGCGTCGGTGGGCGCTACGACGAGACCGACGTAAAGTCCCGCCAGCGCAAGCAGCACCGCGCCTGCCGCGCACCAGCGCGCGATCGTCCCGGCGAGCGGGAAGAAGGTCTGCGGCGAAGCGAACCAGAACCAGTTGACAGTCGAATTCGAACTCATGCCTGCGTCATTCCATAGATATGCGCAATGCGGCCGCGATCGCCCACGGCGAAAAAGCCGCCGCGAGCACGAGCAGCGCCCCGAGCAGCAGCAGCTGCCCGTCGGGCTGCAGCCCCGCGTCGGCCATCTCGACGGCTCCGGCGCCGAGGATGAGGACCGGGACGTAGAGCGGCAGCACGAGCAGCGCGAGCAGCACACCGCCCCCGCGCAGCCCGAGGGTCAGCGCGGCGCCGATCGCGCCGATCAGGCTCAAGACCGGCGTGCCCAGCAGCAATGATAGAGCGAGCACGCCGTAGAGTCCCGGAGCGAGGTCGTACTGCAGCGCGATGAGCGGCGCGATCGCGACCAGCGGCAGGCCCGAAACCAGCCAGTGCGCGAGGCTTTTCCCGATCACCACCACGCCGAGGGGCGCCGCGCCAAGCAGCATCTGCTCGAGCGT
>DASYPG010000041.1:0-1601 GCA_036006885.1 Burkholderiales bacterium
AGCCTGCGGCCGAACACGGTCTCGACGTAGCCGGTCTCGCGCGCCCGCTGGCGTGTCTCGTCCATGAAGCGCTTCGCGCCCGGGAAGCGGGCGAAGTAGCGCTCGACGTAGGTCTGCGCGGTGGCGCGGTCGATACCGAGGTTCTGCGCCACGCCGAAGGACGACATGCCGTAGATCAGGCCGAAGTTGATCACCTTCGCGACGCGCCGTTGATCGGAATCGACCTGGGGCAGCGGCACGCCGAAGACTTCTGCGGCGGTCGCGCGGTGAATGTCCTCGCCCTCGGCGAAGGCGCGGCGCAGGTTCTCGTCGCCGGAAAGGTGCGCCATGATCCTGAGCTCGATCTGCGAGTAGTCGGCCGAGACGATCTTCGAGCCCGCCGGCGCGACGAAGCATTCGCGGATGCGCCGCCCCGCGGGCGTGCGGATGGGGATGTTCTGCAGGTTCGGCTCGTTCGACGAGAGCCTCCCGGTCACGGCGGTGGTCTGGGAATACGTCGTGTGCACACGCCCGGTGGCGGGATTGACGCTCCTCGGCAGCTTGTCGGTATAGGTCGACTTCAGCTTGGAGAGCGCGCGGTGCTCGAGGATCAGCTTTGGCAGCGGATGGTCGAGCGCCAGCTCGGCGAGCGAGTCCTCGTCGGTGGAGGGCTGCCCCGAAGGGGTCTTCTTCTTCACCGGCAGCTTGAGGCGGTCGAACAGGATTTCCTGGATCTGCTTGGGCGAGCCGAGGTTGAAGGGCTGGCCGGCCGCCTCGTAGGCGCGGCGCTCCTTGTCGAGTATTTCCTTGCCCAGCTCGTGACTCTGGAAGCCCAGCTTGTCCTTGTCGAGCAGCACGCCGTTCCTCTCCATGCGGAAGAGGACCGGCAGCACCGGCATCTCGATCTTCCCGTAGACGAACGCGAGCTTTTGAGCTTCCTCTATCTTTTCGAAAAGTAGGCGGTGGAGGGTGAGCACGCAGTCGGCCTTCTCCGCGGCGTAGTCGGTTGCGCGACCGATTTCGACCGACGAGAACGGGATGCGACCGGCGCCTTTGCCAACGACTTCCTCGTAGCCGATCGTGGTCCAGCCGCAATGGCGCTGGGCCAGGGCTCCGAGATCGTGCCGCTCGTGCACCTCGAGCACGTACGACTCGAGCAGCGTGTCGTGCACGCAGCCCGCGAGGCGGATAGCGTGGTTCGCGAGCGCGTGCGAGTTGAACTTGACGTCTTCGCCGACTTTCTTGCAGTCGGCGCGCTCCAGCCAGGGTTTCAGCAATTCGAGGGCGCGCTTAACCCCGATCTGCTGTGAACTGCCTGGATAGTCGTGGGCGAGCGGCAGATACACCGCTTCATCGCCGAAGGCGAAGGCGAGGCCCACGAGCTGCACGGTCATGGGTTCTTCGCCGGCGCACAGGGCATCCAGCGCAACGACGTCGACGGCTTCGATCTTGAGAATGAGCTCTTTCAGCTCCTCCTCGCTCATGATGGCGCGGCGGCTTCGCTTCCTGAGGTCGGCGGGCGGCTGCGCCTCCGGTTCCGGCGGCGGCGCGGCAGCGGCGTTCTCCACTTCTTTCAGCCAGCCCTTGAACTCGAAGCGGCGGTACAGCTTGCGCTGCTTGTC
>DASYPG010000042.1:0-5233 GCA_036006885.1 Burkholderiales bacterium
CTGGCACGCCACGACGCCGAGGTGGTGCGCGCCGAACTCGTAGGGCGCGGCGATGCGCAGCCTGCCGGCGACGGCGTTGCCGCGCGCCGCGGCGTTGGCGCGCACCTCGCGCAGTCGCTGGAACATGGGCGCCGCATCCTGGTAGAGCGACTCTCCGGCTTCGGTGGCGCGGACGCGGCGCGTCGTGCGCTGCAGCAGGCGCGCGCCGAGCTCGCCTTCGAGCCGCGAGACCGAGGCGCTGATGCTCGATTTGGGGCGCGCCAGCGCCTTCGCCGCCGCGGTGAAGCCGCCGTGCTCGAGCACGCAGCAGAAGGCATCGACGTCGTTCCAGTCCATTGTTCGGTATTCTGAACAATCTATTCCGCGCGGGCAATTTATCTTGGGGCGGGGGCTTCCTAAACTACGCCTTGGAAGGAGAACAGCCGTGCGCTTTCTGATGAACACTTGGTACGTCGCCGCCTGGGGCCAGGAGCTGGCCGGCGGCAAGCTTCTCGCGCGCACCCTCCTCGAGCGGCCGGTGCTCCTTTACCGCGGCGACAGCGGCCGCGTGGTCGCGCTCGACAATCGCTGCTGCCATCGCGGCGCCAAGCTTTCGAACGGCCGGCGCGAGGGCGACGACGTGCGCTGCATGTACCACGGGCTGAAGTTCGACCCCGCCGGAAAGTGCATCCAGATTCCGGGACAGGACAACATTCCGAAGAACCTCGGCGTGCGGAGCTACCCGGTGCTCGAGCGCGACAAGCTGGTATGGATCTGGATGGGCGACCCCGGGCTCGCCGATCCGGCGAAGATCCTGGACTTTCCGTACCTGCGCGATCCGGCATGGCGCGGTAAGCCCGACTACATGCACTACAAGGCGAACTACCTCCTCATCGTGGACAACCTCTCCGACTTCGCGCATCTCGCCTTCGTGCACACGAAGACGCTCGGCGGCTCGGAGGAATACGCCTACAAGTCCAAGCCGACCGGCATCGAACGGCTCGAGGACGGCTTCCGCGTCGAGCGCTGGCACATGGACGCCGATGCGCCGCCGTTCCACAAGAAAGTGGTGCCGCAGGCCGGGAAGGTCGATCGCCGCAACATCGCGCGGATGTACGTGCCGGGCATCTTCTTCATGGAGACGCTGTTCTCGCCCGCCGGCAGCGGTGCGCGCGAGGGCAACCTCGAGGGTGCCAGGCAGTACCGCAACTGCCAGTTCTTCACCCCCGAGACGCGGCGCTCGACGCACTTCTTCTGGGATTACCTGCACGACTACGACCTCGACAATCCCGCCATCGCGCTGTCGCTGCGAGACAGCATGGTGGAAGGGTTCATGGAGGACAAGTTCATCATCGAGGGCCAGCAGGAGACGCTCGACGCCGATCCCGACTTCCGGATGAATGCCATCGTCGCCGATGCGGCTCTCGCTCACTTCCGCAGAATCCTCGGCAAGCAAATCGAGCAGCAACGCTTGCAAACCACTGTTCAGGAGACCGCCCATGCCTAAGTTCGCTATCACGCCGCATTTCCGCCTTCACGAGTGGGTCGCCGAGGAGAAGGGCTACTTCAAGGCGCAGGGACTCGACTACGAGTTCCACGGCGCATTTGAAAACCATGCCACGCCGGACAAGGTCGGCGCCTTTCAGAACATCGAGAAGGGCCGCGACACCAACGTGAGCTGCGCCTGTCACTGGACCGTCAACGTGGCGGCGTCGGTCGGCCACGGCAAGCTCTACGCCGACTGCTACTCGGTCGCGCCGAGCGGGGTTTTCGTCCCCCCGGAATCCGACATCCGGCATCCCGAGCAGCTGAAAGGCGTCCCGATCTCGGTCGGCTACCAGTCGGGCAGCCACTACTCCACGATCCAGGCGCTCGAGCAGTACATGCCGCTTTCTGACATCAAGCTGTCGTTTGCCGATGGGATCCTCTTTTCGCGGCTGGAGAAGCTCGTCGACCGGCAGGTGCCGGCGGCGGCGGTGTTTTCCGGTCCGTACTACTTCCTCGAGCAGCTAGGCTTCCGCAAGGTGATCGACACGAGCTTCATGATGGCCACGATGATCACCGGTGATCCCGACCGCGAGGACCTGAAGAAGTATTTCGCCGCGCTGCGCCTGGCGCAGCGCGACATCGACCTGCGCCCCGAGCTCTACACGAAGCACTATCGCAACGAGTTCCCCAAGCGCTTCCTGGAGCAGATGGACACCCGCCGCTGGGGCCCGGGCGAGCGCATCGTGTTCGAGCCGTACACAAAGGAGGTCTTCGAAGACTCGTTCCGGTGGATCCGCGAGCGCCAGATCTTCGAGCCAGGCACCATGGGCACGGGCAAATACGAGGACGCCTGCGTTTCGCTGACGGCATAGGGGAATAAGCCGGCCGGCCGGCTGTACTCCGACGGCAAGAGGCACGGAACGCCGCGGCGCGCCGTGTCATCCAATGTGCGACCCCAAAGGAGAAGCGCATGGCACGCGTGGTGAAACGCACCCTTCACGAGCCCGCCCCATACATGATCGACGGCAAGGAGCAGTGGCTGTGCCAGTGCGGGTTGTCGCAAAACCAGCCGTTCTGCGACGGCTCGCACAAGATGACGCTGGACGAGAAGCCGGGAAAGCTCTACTGGTACGACGAAGACGGCGAGCGCCACGAGACGCCGGACCAGTTCCCCGAGATCCGCACGTTCTGACATGGCCCGCCACGAGGTGACGCTCGCCGGCCACGAAGAGGTCGCCGAGGGCACCACCGCGTTCCGCTTCGAAAAGCCGGTCAGCTTCGCTTTCAAGGCCGGCCAGTCGGCGAACTTCACGCTGCTCGAGCCGCCAGCCGAGCCCAACAGCGCGCGCCGCACGTTCTCGCTCGCGAGCGCGCCCTACGAGAACGAGCTCGTGGTCGCGACCCGCATGCGCGAGGGGAGCCACTTCAAGCGCGCGCTCAAGGCGCTGCCCGCCGGCGCGAAGCTCAAGCTGGTCGGGCCGCTCGGCGACATGACGCTGCACGAGGATCCGGCGCGCGCGGCGGTGTTCATCGCGGGCGGCATCGGCATCACTCCGTTCAGGAGCATGCTGCGGCAAGCCGATCAGGACCGGCTGGAGCACCGCCTTTACCTCGCGTACTCGAACCGGCGGCGCGAGCATGCGGCCTTCCTCGACGAGCTGCAGGTGCTCGAGCGGCGCAACCCGCGCTTCCGGCTGCTCGCGCCGATGACCGACGCCGAGGGCATGCTCGACGAACAGAAGCTGACGCGCTTCGTCAGCGACGCGCCTTCGCCGCTGTACTACCTCGCGGGGCCGCCCGCCATGGTCGAAGCGATGAAAGCCATCCTCGCGCGCAATGGCGTCGCCGCCGGCGACGTACGCAGCGAGGAGTTCTTCGGCTACTAGAGCGGCGCGTCGGCCATGAGCACCGCTTTCGTGCTCGCCGGCGGCGGCAGCATCGGGGCGGTGCAGGTCGGGATGCTGCGCGAGCTGCTGGCGCACGGGGTCACGCCCGACCTGGTCGTGGGCTCATCGGCCGGTGCGATCAACGCGGCGTATCTCGCCGGCGCGCCCAATGCGGAAGGCGTGCAGCGACTGGAAGCGATCTGGCGCGGGCTGCACCGGCGCCACGTGTTTCCGATCACCTGGCGCACGATGATGGGCGCAATCACGCGCCACAGCTCTCTGGTGGATCCCAGCGGCCTGCGGCAATTGCTCGAAACGCATCTGCCGTACCAGGAGTTAGAACGTGCCGCGATCCCCCTGCATATCGTGGCTACCGATCTGCTCGGCGGCGCCCTGGTGAAGCTCTCCAGCGGATCGGTGGTCGACGCGGTGCTCGCAAGCTGCGCGATTCCCGGTGCGTTTCCTCCGGTGCGAGTAGGAGAGCGCCATCTCGTAGACGGAGCCGTCGCGAGCAATACGCCGATCCGCGTCGCGCTCGAGCTCGGCGCAACCCGCCTGATCGTGCTGCCGAGCGGCTACGCCTGCGCGCTGGACGCTCCGCCGCATGGGGCGGTCGCCACGGCATTACACGCGATCACGCTCCTGATCGCCCACCAGCTCGTGATGGACCTGGAGCGCTGCGGCGGGCAGGTCGAGATCGTCACGGTGCCGCCGCTGTGCCCGCTCGCGGTGTCGCCGTACGACTTCTCGCAGGCGGACGAGCTGATCGAGCGGGCCGCGGAGCAGACGCGGCGCTGGTTGCAGCGCGGCGGACTCGAGAAGCGCCGCATCCCCGACGCGCTGCGCGCGCACGAGGACTAGAACTCAAACGATGGAGGTGGCCGCGGCGCTCCGGAGGTCCGGAACGCGCCGCGGTGTTGCGTCATCCAATGTCGCCAGAACGACATTCCCGCATCCGCCACCGAATTTATCCGACCGTCCGCACAGAGCTGACAACCACCCAGTCATTCAAGGAGTTCTCATGAGACCCAAAGCGTTTGGACCTGTCGTCGGCGTTTCGATCATCGGCCTTGCCATGCTGGTCGGATTCGGAGCGGGCATCGGCGGGCAAGGAAGCGCTCGAGCGGACGAATCGAAGGGGAAGAACGACAAACGCCTCTCCGAGATTGATCGCCAAATCAACGCACACGCGGAACAGTCGGTCGAAGACGGCAGGCGGATCTTCCGCTTCGACACCTTCGGTTCGGAGGCTTTCTTCGGCGATGCGTTGCAGCTGCACAAGGCCATTGCCGGTGCGAAAAACGGAGGCGTCGGACCGGGCGTCAGCCCGAAGACCGCGCTCGCGGTCGGCCTCAAGGTGGACGCCGACGCGCTGCCCGAGAACCTGAAACAGCAGATCAAGCAGGGCAAGGTCAACCTCGACGATCCCGCCACCACACTCGCCCTGCTCAAGCTCAATGCGGTGCTCGGCCTGACCGGCAAGTTCGACGACGCGGGGAGGATCACAACGCTGGGGACGCAATGCGCTTTTTGCCATTCGAAGGTGGATGATTCCTTCGCACCCGGCATAGGCAAGCGCCTTGACGGCTGGGCGAACCGCGACCTCAACGTCGGCGCCATTCTCTCGCTCGCTCCGAACCTCAAGCCGTTTACCGATCTTCTCGGCGTCGACGAGGCGACGGTGAAGAAAGTATTCGCGAGCTGGGGCCCCGGGCGCTTCGACGCCGTGCTCGACAAGGACGGCATGGCGTTTCGGCCGGATGGAGGGCAGGCGGGCACGCTCATTCCGCCGGCCTTCGGCCTCGCCGGCGTAAACCTGCACACGTGGACCGGCTTCGGCTCGGTGCCGTACTGGAACGCCTATGTCGCCGCGACTGAAA
>DASYPG010000043.1:0-7086 GCA_036006885.1 Burkholderiales bacterium
CCTCGGCAAGCCGGTGGCGCAGTGCGGCCAGGCGCTTTTTCCGAACGGCGAGCGCCACCTGCGCCTGCGCATGCGCCTCGCCCGGCTTTACCCGCCCGAGCTCCTGGCGGAGACGGTGGCGATCGCCGCTCGCTGCAATTTTTCGCTTGACTCACTTCGGTACGAATACCCGGCCGAACTGGTTCCTGAGAACCACACGCCCGCAAGCTGGCTCAGAAAGCTGGCCGAAGAAGGCCTCCGCCGGCGCTTCCCGGCGGGCGCGTCGCCGAAAGTCGCGCAGCTCGTGGAGCACGAGCTGCGCCTGGTGGCCGAGCTCGGCTACGAGCCCTTCTTCCTCACCGTGCACGACATGGTGCGCTTCGCGCGCGAGCGCGGCATCCTGTGCCAGGGGCGCGGCTCGGCCGCGAACTCCGTGGTGTGCTATGCGCTCGGCATCACCGAGGTCGATCCGGCGCGCATGAACATGCTGTTCGAGCGCTTCGTCTCGCGCGAGCGCAACGAGCCGCCGGACATCGACGTCGACTTCGAGCACCAGCGGCGCGAGGAGGTGATCCAGTACGTCTACGAAAAATACGGCCGCACGCGCGCCGCGCTCGCCGCGACGGTGATCTGCTACCGGCCCAGAAGCGCGGTGCGCGACGCGGGCAAGGCGCTTGGGCTTCCCGCCGAGGAAGTCGACCGCCTCGCCAAGGGCTTCGCTTTCTGGGACCAGAAAATAAAGCCTTCAAATGCGGTGTGCGAAGTCGCGGCCATGCTGGTGGGGTTCCCGCGCCATTTGTCGCAGCACGTGGGCGGCTTCGTGATCTCGCGCGGCCCGCTCGCCGAGCTGGTCCCGATCGAGAACGCCGCCATGCCCGAGCGCACCGTGATCCAGTGGGACAAGGACGACCTCGAGGCGCTCGGGCTGCTCAAGGTCGACGTGCTGGCGCTGGGCATGCTGACAGCGATCCAAAAAGCGTTGACGATGGTCGGGTTGAAGATCGAGGAGGTGCCGCCGGAGGATCCCGCCGTGTATGCAATGATCCAGAAGGCCGACACCATCGGCGTGTTCCAGATCGAGTCGCGCGCGCAGATGAGCATGCTGCCGCGGCTGAAGCCCGCGAACTACTACGACCTGGTGATCGAGGTGGCGATCGTGCGGCCGGGGCCGATCCAGGGCGGCATGGTGCATCCGTATCTGCGCCGCCGGCGCGGGCTGGAACCTGTGGTTTATCCAAGTCCGCAAGTCAAGAAAGTCCTGGAAAGGACCCTGGGCGTGCCGATCTTCCAGGAGCAGGTGATGGAGCTCGCCATGGTCGCGGCCGGGTTCACGCCCGGGGAGGCCGATCAGCTGCGCCGCTCGATGGCCGCGTGGAGGAGGTCCGGCAGCCTCGACCGGTTCGAGGAGAAGCTGAAGCGCGGCATGCGCGAGAACGGCTACAGCGCCGAGTTCGCCGAGTCGATCTACCGCCAGATCCTCGGCTTCGGCGAGTACGGCTTCCCCGAATCGCACTCGGCGAGCTTCGCGCTGCTGGTCTACGTCTCCTCGTGGCTGAAGCTCCATCACCCGGCCGCGTTCTGCGCGGCGCTTCTCAACAGCCAGCCGATGGGCTTTTACGCGCCGGCCCAGCTGGTGCAGGACGCGCGCCGCCACGGCGTCGAGGTGCGGCCGCCGGACGTGCACGCGAGCGACTGGGACTGCACGCTCGAGGCGGGCGCGCTGCGCCTGGGGCTGCGCATGGTGAGCGGGCTGTCCGAGGCGGAGGGACGCCGCATCGCGCAGGGCAAGCCTTACGCTTCAATTCATTCATTAAGATTAAATAGAAAGGATCTGCGCTGCCTTGCCTCCGCGGGCGCGCTGCAATCGCTCGCCGGGCACCGCCGCCTCGCGCACTGGGTGGCGGCGGGCGCGGCGCGCCGAGCGCCGCTCGATGCGCCGGCGACCGAGCGCCTGCCGCGCCTTGCCGCCCCGCGCGAGGGGGAAGACATCGTTGCCGACTACGCGAGCCTAGGCCTCACGCTTGGGCGCCACCCGCTTGCGCTCATTCGATCTCGCCTGGAAAAGCGGCGCGTCGTAACCGCAAAAAAACTGAATGAACTGCCCCATGGGAGCGCGGCGCGCACGGCGGGGCTCGTCACCTGCCGCCAGCGGCCGGACACCGCGAGCGGCGTGATTTTCGTCACGCTGGAGGACGAGACCGGCAACGTCAACGTGGTGGTCTGGCGCGCCTTGAGCGAGCGCCAGAAGGCCGAGCTCCTGGGCGCGCGCCTGCTCGCGGTGCACGGCGTGATCGAGCGCGACGGCGAAGTCGTGCATTTGGTGGCACGCCGTCTGCTTGATTTCAGCGTGCTCCTCGGACCCCTCACGGCGCCCTCGCGCGACTTCCACTAAGATGCTCCCATGAAGAGCCCGGGCGAGATCCTCGGCTTGATCGAAGGCCGGCGCTCCCGCAGGCCGGCGCGGGACCTGCCGTTCCTCGACGCCTTGTTCCGCCAGCTCCAGTCCTGTCACAAGGAAGAAGCAGAGAGGACCGAAGACCGGATCTGGGACGTCTGGATGGACCATCCGCACGCCGCGGCGGCCCGGGCCCTGGACCTCGCCACCGGCGACATCGCCGCCAAGCGCTACGACATCGCCGAAACCCGCCTCACCCAGCTCCTGCGCCGCGCGCCCGATTTCGCCGAAGGCTGGCACAAGCGCGCCACGCTGTACTACCTCCTCGGGCGCGACCAGGAGTTCCTCGAAGACATCGGCCGCACCCTCGAGCTCGAGCCCAGGCATTTCGCCGCCATGATGCATTTTGGCGAAATCCTGCTTGGCGCCGGCGCGCCGCTCGAAGCCCGCTTCGCCTTCTACGCCGCGCTGACGATCCACCCGCACCTCCCGCGCGCCCGCGCGGCGCTGGCTGACAAAGCCTGACCGGCGCTGCCGGACAGCCAAAAGCCGCGCCCATATAATGGGTTCATGACCCAGGATGTGCACACAGTCAAGGTCTCCAAGGACCTCGAGGACCTCATCCCCACCTTTCTCGCCAACCGCAAGAAGGAGCTCGACACGCTGCGGCAGGCCCTGACGGCCGCCGACTTCGAGCAGATCCGCCAGATCGGGCACCGCATGCGCGGCGTGGGCAATTCCTACGGCTTCGACAACGTCACCTCGCTGGGCAAGCTGATCGAAGACGGCGCGAAAGCGAGCGACCGCGCGGGGCTGGAGACGCATATCGCCGCGTACGGCGAATACCTATCAAACGTGCGCATCACTTATGAGTGATCTCGCCACCCCCGTCCGCAACCTCGCGCCGCAGACGGCGTTCCGGGTGCTGGTGGTCGACGACGATCCCGACATGGCGGAGTTGCTCGCCGCCACCATGGAGGCCGAGGGAATGGAGCCCGAGGTGGTGTCCGACGGCGAAGCGGCGATCGCCGCGGTGGCCGCCGCGCCGCCCGACCTCGTCCTGCTCGACGTTCTGCTTCCCGGGACCAGCGGTTTCGAGGTCTGCCGGCGCCTGAAGACCGACCCGCTGACCGCGCTCATCCCGGTGGTGCTGGTGACCGCGCTGGAGGACCGCGAAAGCCGCCTGCTCGGCATCGAGGCCGGGGCGGACGACTTCCTCCACAAGCCGGTGCGCCGCGAGGAGCTGATGGCGCGGGTGAAGACGCTGCGGCGCCTGCACGAGACCCGGCGCGAGCTCGAGGCGCAGCGCCTCGCCGCGGAGGTCGAGCACAAGGAAGCGCTTCACAAGGCGCTCTCGCGCTACGTGTCGCCGCGGCTCACCGACCGCATCATCGGCGCGGCCGGCGGTGCCGCGCCCTTCAGGACCGAAGCCGAGCGCGCCGACGTGGTGGTGCTGTTCGCGGACCTGCGCGGCTTCAGCCGGATCACCGAGACAATCCGCGTGCACCACGTCGTCGACATGCTGAACGAGTATTTCTGGGTGCTGACCGAGGCGGCCTACCAGCACGAGGGCACGATCTTCAACATGGCGGGCGACAGCCTGCTCGTCGGCTTCAACGTACCCTTCGCCCAGCCCGACGCGCCGGCGCGCGCCTGGCGCACCGCCATGGACATGGTGTCGCGCTTCGCGCCGGTGTCCGCGGAATGGCGCACGCGCTTCGGCGTCGCCACCGGCGTCGGCATCGGCCTGTGCCGCGGCGAGGTGATCATCGGCAACATCGGCTCGCCGCACTTCATGAGCTATACCATCATCGGCGACACGGTGAACACCGCCGCGCGCCTCATGCAGATGGCGCAGGCTGACGAAGTGCTGGTCGAGGCGGCGCTCTACGAGTCGATCCGGCCGCTGGTGCCGGCCGGGCGCACGCACGTGCGCGAAGAGGTGGTGCTGCGCGGCAAGTCCGAGGCGGTCGGGGTGTATTCGGTCAAGCTGTAGCGATGCGCGTCCTCATCATCGACGACGACGAGGACTTGCACACCCTGCTGTCGCATTACGTGAACTCCGAGTGGCCGAACGCGGTCATCGACCACTACGACCCCAAGCTGCAGGCCATCCCCGGGGACGAGTTTCCGCTCGGAAGCTACGACGTCCTGGTGCTCGACTACATGCTCGGACGCGAGGACGGCGATGGCCTGGAGTGGCTCGCCCAGTTCAAGCAGCGCCCCGACTGCCCGAAGATCCTGTTCCTGACCGGCGCCGGCAACGAGGTGATCGCCGTCAAGGCGATGAAGGCGGGCGCCGACGACTACCAGCGCAAGCAGGAACTGACGCGCGAGCGGCTGGTCACGTCGCTGCGCGACCTCACCAGCGACGCCGCGCAGAAGACCCTCACTCCCGACCTCGCCGCGCGCCTCGAAGGGCAGAGCATCGGCGCGCAGGTGGCGATTCCCGGCATCCGGGTGCTGCATCTGATCGGCGAGGGCGGCATGTCGCGGGTGTACCTCGCCTCGCGCGAACGCGACGACGAGCCGCTGGTGGTGAAGATCCTGCGCAACGAGGTCACCGCCGACCGCAAGGCGCTCACGCGCTTCATGGAGGAGTACTCGCTGGTCGAGCGCATCCAGAGCCGGCATGTGGCGCGCGTCGTCACGCACGGCACCTCGGGCGAGCACGCCTACCTGGTGATGGAGTTCTTCGATGGCGGCGACCTCATGAAGCGGCTCGGCGGCAAGGCGCTGCCCCCGCCCGAGTGCCTGCGGCTGTTCCGCGAGCTCATGACCGCGCTCGGCGACATCCACGAGAAGGGCATCCTGCACCGCGACCTCAAGCCGCAGAACCTGATGTTCCGCCAGGACGGCAGCCTTGCCGTGGTCGACTTCGGCATCGCCAAGCACATCGACGCCGCCGACATGACCGGGCAGGGCGAGATTCTCGGCACGCCGCGCTACATGAGTCCCGAGCAGGTCCAGGGCAAGGCGCTCGATCTGCGCACCGACATCTACAGCGCCGGGGTGCTGCTGTTCCAGATGCTCACCGGCAGGCACCTCTTCGAGGGCAACTCCGCGGTGGAGGTGGCGTTGCACCATCTCAACACCCCGCCCTCGGCGCTGCCCGACGAGCTCTCGAACTACCAGCGCCTGCTCGACAAGCTGCTCGAGAAGGACCGCGATGCACGCTTTCGCAACGCCGACGAGGTGCTCGGCTTCATCCAGCGCAAGTTCGGGGAGGCCGCGGCTTCGCCCGACCATACCCAGCCGCGCTCGCAGCCTCGTTCACAGCCCCGCTCCCAGCCGCGCCGCCCGGCGCGCTAGGGCAGCTTTGAAGCCAAGGTAGCTTCTGAAGCTAGGGTAGCTTTTTCCAAATCTCCCGCAGCTGCTCGGGAAGGTCCTTGGGCGAGAAGGGCTTGGAGATGGTCGCGGCGGCGCCGAGCTTCATCAGCTGGTCGAGGTCGCGCTGAGAAGCCTTCGCGGTGATGAACACTACCGGCAGCGCCCTGGTCTCGGGCAGGGCCTGCATCTGCTTGAACAGCGACGGGCCGTCGAGCTTCGGCATCATCCAGTCGAGCATCACCAGGTCGGGCTTGAAGGTGTTCATGGCGTCGATCGCCATGGTCGGGTCGCCGACGATATGCACAGTCATCTTGCCCAGGCGCTCGAGCGACATGCGCACGATGCGCTGGATATCCTCGTCGTCCTCGACGTAGCAGATGCGGTTGAGCGGCCGGTCTGGCATTGCAGCATTTTTACCACGAAAGGCCCGGGGTTTCCCCAGGTGGCCGCAAACCTGAAACGAAACTACAGCGCGCGCCCGTTGCGGATCACGCCCACCGCGATGCCCTCGATGACGAGCGACTCGCTCCGCAGGTCCACCTCGATGGGCTCGAAGTCGGGGTTCTCGGGGAGGAGCTGCACCGAGTGCCCGCGGCGCCGGAAGCGCTTGACCGTGACCTCGTCGGCGAGCCGCGCCACCACCACCTGGCCGGTTCGCGCCTCCTGCGTGCGGTGCACCGCGAGCAGGTCGCCTTCGAGGATGCCGGCGTCGCGCATCGACAGGCCGCGCACGCGAAGCAGGTAGTCGGCGCGCGGCGTGAAGAGGTTCGGGTCGACCTGGTAGCGCTCCTGCACGTGCTCCTGCGCGAGGATGGGACTGCCCGCGGCAACGCGGCCGATCACCGGCAGCTCAAGCAGGCGGCCGACCCGGCTCGCGGACCGGCCCTCGAGCACACGGATGCCGCGCGAGGCTCCCGAGGAGATCTCGATCGCGCCCTTCCTCTCCAGCGCCCGCAGGTGCTGCTCGGCCGCGTTCACCGAGCGAAAGCCCATGCGCTCCGCGATCTCGGCGCGGGTCGGCGGGAACCCCGACACCTCGATGAGCTCGCGGATCAGCTTGAGGATCGCGGACTGCCGGTCGGTCAACGCATCCATGCGGTTCCTCGCACCTGTTTTAACGAACCTGCTCTCACAAACCTCAGTGAGGCTTGCACGAGTCTTACTGAGACTCCTACTGTGACTCCTTACATAACTGGAATTATATCCAGTATCGGCGGCGCTGCAAGCGAGCCCGCCGTGCAAAAGCTCGTCAGCCCGAAAGGTATGTCCTCTCGGCGCGCGCATGCGGACGCTAGAGTGCCTGCGTGAATTCCGCCCATATCTGGACGCGTGGAGGCGCTTTCGTGCGCCGCCTCAGGCCGGGTTTGCGCCGGCTGGCGGCG
>DASYPG010000044.1:0-5595 GCA_036006885.1 Burkholderiales bacterium
CGGGCTGCCGGGCTTCACGCCCTGGCGCTCGCCCAAGTTGAGGAAGATCTTGTGCGAACACGGATCGCGTCCGGCATAGAGGATCTCCGCCGGGGTCGACTTTCCTTGCAGCTTTTCGGCCGCGCCGATCAGGCGCCGCAGTTGCGCCGCCTCGGCTTCGGCGGTCTCGTAGCGCTGAGCGGCCTGCGACAGGGCGAGGTTCTTCGCCCGCAGGGTGGCGTTGTCCTCGAAAAGCTGGGCCTGGGTCGAGAAGTAGTCGCCGACCGTACGCAGGAAATCGACCGGCGCGGTCGCCGCACGTTGCAGCGGGTAGGCGGCGGCCGCCAACACGCCCCTCAGACCCTCGACATAGCGAAAGCGGGCATCGAGCACGAGCAGGGCAAGCGAGAGCGAAGCGAAGAAGAACAGCCGCACGAGCGGGGCGGGGCCCCGTTTGAAGAACGCCGGGGGGCTGTGCTCCACTCCCCCCGCCTATCAGTCGTTGGTGAAGATCGGGCCGAAGTGCTCCATCTTCTCGAGCGCCTTGCCCGAGCCGCGCACGACGCAGGTCAGGGGATCGTCGGCGACGATCACCGGCAAGCCCGTCTCCTCCATCAGCAGCCGGTCGAGATCGCGCAGCAGCGCGCCCCCGCCGGTAAGCACCATGCCCTTCTCGGCGATGTCGGCGCCGAGCTCGGGCGGGGTCTGCTCGAGCGCGGACTTGACCGCCGAGACGATCTGGTTGAGGGGCTCGGTCAGAGCCTCGAGGATCTCGTTCGACGAGATGGTGAAGCTGCGCGGGATGCCCTCGGCGAGGTTGCGTCCCTTCACTTCCATCTCCCGCACTTCCGACCCCGGGAAGGCCGACCCGATCTCCTTCTTGATGAGCTCGGCCGTGGTCTCGCCGATCAGCATGCCGTAGTTGCGGCGGATGTAGTTGATGATCGCTTCGTCGAACTTGTCGCCGCCGACGCGCACCGAGCCGGAGTAGACCATGCCGCCGAGCGAGATCACGCCCACCTCGGTGGTGCCGCCGCCGATGTCCACGACCATCGAGCCGGTCGCGTCCGCGACCGGAAGGTCCGCGCCGATCGCCGCCGCCATCGGCTCTTCAATCAAATAAACTTGTCCAGCTCCGGCTCCGATTGCACTCTCGCGGATCGCGCGCCGCTCGACCTGGGTCGAGCCGCAGGGCACGCAGATGATGATGCGCGGGCTGGGCGAGAACAGCTTGTTGTCGTGGACCTTCTTGATGAACTGCTTGAGCATCTGCTCGGTCACGGTGAAGTCGGCGATCACGCCGTCCTTCATCGGCCGGATGGCGATGATGTTGCCCGGGGTCTTGCCGAGCATCAGCTTCGCTTCCTTGCCGACTGCCTGGATGGTTTTCTTGCCGCTCGGGCCGGCCTCCTGCCGGATCGCGACCACGGAGGGCTCGTCGAGCACGATGCCCTTGCCGCGAACGTAGATCAGCGTGTTGGCAGTCCCGAGGTCGATCGCGAGATCGTTCGAGAAGTAGCTGCGAAGGAATCCGAACATGGGCAAGCGGAGGCTTTCTCCTGTGTTTTTGTGCGCAGCAACAAATGCGCAGGTGCCCGATATAATACGCTAACGTAGCGCCTGAATCGAAGGGAAAAACGCCTCTCGTGGCGGTCTCCTTCCCTTAGCAGTTCATCGAAAAACATGTCGCTTTCGGACGACCAGATCCGCCGCCTCGCGCGGCTCGCCCGCATCGCCCTTCAGCCCGGCGAGACCGCGGATGTGGGCAGCCGCCTGAACCGAATCCTGGAGCTGGTCGGCGAGATCCAGGCGGTCAACACCGCCGGCATCGAGCCCATGTCTCATGCCCTGGACGTGGTCCAGCGGCTGCGCCCGGACCAGGTCACCGAGACCGACCTACGCGAGGCTTACCAATCGCTCGCGCCTGCAGTGGACGTCGGTCTGTTCCTCGTTCCCAAAGTCATTGAGTAGCCTCCTCAACTCGACGGTCACCGAACTCTCCGCCGCGCTCGCGGCGAGGAAAATTTCCTCTGTCGAGCTCGCGCGGCTCTGCCTCGAGCGCATCCGGGGGCACCGCGAGCTAAACGCCTTCATCACGGTCGACGAGTCGGGCAGCCTGGAAGCGGCGCGGCGCGCCGACGAGCGGCGGGCGAAGGGCGAGGGCGGGCCCCTCCTCGGGATCCCGATCGCTCACAAGGACATCCTGTGCACGCGCGCGCTTCGCACCACCTGCGGCTCGCGCATGCTGGAGAACTACACGAGTCCTTACGACGCTCACGTCGTGAGCGAGCTCGAACGCGCCGGCGCCGTGACGCTGGGCAAGTGCAACATGGACGAGTTCGCCATGGGCTCCTCCAGCGAGAGCTCCTACTTCGGGCCGGTGAGGAACCCCTGGGCGAAAGGCCGCGTCCCCGGCGGCTCCTCGGGCGGCTCGGCGGCCGCGGTAGCCGCCCGCATGGTGCCCGCGGCGACCGGGACCGACACCGGCGGCTCGATCCGGCAGCCGGCCGCGCTCTCCGGAATCTGCGGCCTCAAGCCGACCTACGGCACGGTCTCGCGGTATGGCCTGGTGGCGTTCGCCTCTTCGCTGGACCAGGCGGGACCGCTCGCGAAAAGCGCCGCCGACCTCGCTCTCCTCATGAACGCGATGGCGGGATTCGACGCGCGCGATTCGACCAGCCTCGAGCGGCCCACGGAGGACTACACGCGCTCGCTTAAGGACCAGAAGATCGCCGGCTTACGCATCGGCGTGCCCAGGGAATATTTCGGAGAGGGCATTGAACCGGGCGTGCGTACGGCCGTGGAAGAAGCAATCCGCTGGTTCACGTCCGAAGGCGCAAAAAGGGTCGATATCGAGTTGCCGAACGTCAAGCTCGGCGTGCCGGTGTACTACGTCATCGCGCCGGCGGAAGCCTCGTCCAATCTCTCGCGCTTCGACGGCGTGCGCTATGGCCACCGCGCGAGCGGGTACTCCGACCTCGCCGACATGTATGCACGCACGCGCGCCGAGGGCTTCGGCGCCGAAGTGAAGCGGCGCATCCTCGTCGGAACGTATGTCCTCTCGCACGGTTACTACGACGCCTACTACCTGCAGGCGCAGAAAGTGCGCCGGCTGATCGTGCGCGACTTCCAGTCGGCCTTCGAGCGCTGCGACCTGATCCTCGGCCCGGTCGCGCCCACCACCGCGTTCGAGATCGGCGCCCAGATCGAGGATCCGGTGAAGATGTACCTCGGCGACATCTTCACGGTGCCGGGGTCGCTCGCCGGATTGCCGGGGCTCTCGATCCCCTGCGGCTTCGATCAATCCGGGCTGCCGGTCGGCTTGCAGCTCACCGGCACCTACTTCTCCGAGGCGATGCTTCTTGGCGTGTCGCACCGCTACCAGAAAGCCACCGACTGGCACCAGCGCGTACCGACGGAGACGCCGCTGTGAACGACTGGGAGATCGTGGTCGGGATCGAGACCCACGCGCAGCTCCGGACGAAGAGCAAGATGTTCTCCGGCGCGTCCACCGCCTTCGGCGCGCCGCCGAACACCCAGGCTTCGGCGGTCGATATCGCGCTTCCGGGCACGCTGCCGGTCGCGAACCGCGCCGCCATCGAGCACGGGATCCGCTTCGGGCTCGCGGTCAAGGGAACGATCAACCACCGCTCGATCTTCGCGCGCAAGAACTACTTCTATCCGGACCTGCCGAAGGGCTACCAGATCAGCCAGTACGAGACGCCGATCGTGCAGGGCGGCGAAGTCCGGTTTTTCATCAAAGACGAAGAAAAGGCCGTGCGGTTGACACGCGCGCATCTCGAGGAGGACGCCGGCAAGTCGCTGCACGAGGCCGTCGCTGGCTCGCCCGGAGCGCTCGGTCACGGCACGACGGGAATCGATCTCAACCGCGCTGGCACGCCGCTGCTCGAGATCGTCTCCGAGCCCGAGCTGCGCGGCGCGAAGGAAGCCGTCGCTTACGCGCGTGCGCTGCACGCGCTCGTGGTGTGGATCGGCATCTGCGACGGCAACATGCAGGAAGGCTCGTTTCGTTGCGACGCCAATGTTTCCGTCCGCAGAGTCGATGATGGAAAGCTCGGAACCCGTTGCGAGATCAAGAATCTCAACTCTTTTCGTTTCATGGAGCGCGCCATCGAGTTCGAGGCGCGGCGCCAGATCGAGCTGCTGGAGGATGGCAAGAGCGTGGCGCAGGAAACGCGCCTTTACGACCCCGAGCGCGACGAGACGCGCTCCATGCGCACCAAGGAGGACGCGCAGGACTACCGCTATTTCCCAGACCCCGACCTGCTGCCGCTGGTCGTGAAGGACGAAGAGATCGAGCGGCTGAAGCGCGAGCTGCCGGAGCTGCCCGATGCAAAACGCGAGCGCTTCGAGCGCGAGTACCGCCTGCCTGCATACGATGCCGCTCTGGTCACGGCGTCACGCGCGGCAGCCGATTTCTTCGAGACGCTCGTCAAGACATCGGGCGTTGAGACGAAGCTGTGCGCGAACTGGCAGGCCGGCGAGCTCTCCGCGGCCCTCAACCGCGAAGGGCTGCAGATCGAAGGATCGCACATCGACGCGCCCGCGCTCGGCCTGCTCCTGAAGCGCATCGCCGATGGCACCGTGTCCGGAAAGATGGCGAAGGAGGTCTTCGATGCGATGTGGGCGGGCGAGGGGGGTGCCGACGAGGTCATCGAACGGCGCGGGCTGCGCCAGATCAGCGACTCCGGAGAGATCGAAAAGCTGGTCGACGAGGTGCTCGCGGCGAACGCGAGGCAGGTGCAGGACTACCGCGCCGGCAAGGAGAAGGCCTTCAATTCGCTGGTCGGGCAGGTGATGAAGGCGACCCGGGGCAAGGCGAACCCGGCTCAGGTGAACGAGATGCTCAAGCGCAAGCTCGGCTAGCGCTGCCGGGTGATGGCCGAGTAGCGCTTCTTGTCGTCGTCGTAGCGCGCGTTGATCGCCTCGCTTTCGCGCTTCTTTATCTCGAGAAGCTCCTGCTGCGCCTTGAGGTCGGCCTCGGCGGTTTTGAGATCCTGCTGCAGGCTGGCGGGAAGGTCCCCCTTGCCCTTGTACTGCGCGGCGTCCTTCTCGTAGCCCGCCTGCTGCTGGCGGATCGACTCGATGCGGCCCTCGACCAGTTGTACCGACTTGGTGTTTTCGGCCATTGCGCGGGCGCGCGCGTCGTCGATGTCCTTCTCGCTCGTGTAGGTGGCGAGAAGCGCCTGGTTGCGGCGCGCCGCCTCGCGCGCGGTCGAGTCCTCCTGGCGCCTCCTCGCCTCGGCGGCTTCCTTCGCGAGGCGCTCCTTCTCGGCTCCCTCGGGGTCGATGCGCTTGACGACCACCCCCTGGGTGCTCAACTGCTCGACCGGCCTGCCCTGGCACTCCGCGGGAATGAGCGAGCCGTAGTAGCGCTTGCCGTCCTTGGCGATGCAGCGGTAGGTCTCCGCTGCGCAAGCGAGCGGAAGAGCCGCGAGGACCGCGGCGATGGCGACGATTCTTCGGTTCATTTTGTTGTCCCTTGGCGCGCCATTTTAAAGGTTCAGCGGGCGGCGCCCTGTTAAAATTCCACACTTTCCCAACGCTTTACCATGCTCTTCGCCGATAAATCCTTCATCGCCGACATGACGGCGA
>DASYPG010000045.1:0-1598 GCA_036006885.1 Burkholderiales bacterium
CACCGCGTGTTCGAGCGCCGGCCAGTTCTGCCAGGACGGATCGTGCGGATGGCAGCGCCGGATGCTGCCCGCGCCGCCGGCCTCGAGCGCGAGGAACACCTCGCCGCGCCCGCCTTCGACCCAGCCGACGCCGCTCGCGCCTTCGGCCGGTTCCGGCAGTCCAATTCTCGGATCACCCGAGGGGAGCGCGGCGAGGATGCGCCGCTCGAGGCGCAGCGACTCGAAGATCTCCTCGAAGCGCACTACGATGCGCGAGGCGACGTCGCCGTTGCGATGCGCGCACAGCGCAGGCTCGAGCTCGTCGTAGGGCGCGAAGCCCGGGAAAACGCGCGCGTCGATCGCGATGCCGCTCGCACGCGCGGCCAGGCCGACGACCCCGAGCTCGGCGGCAAGGCGCGGCGCGAGCCGCCCGCAGTTGATGCAGCGGTCCTGCAGCCCCGGGTGATCGTAGTAGATCGCGCGTAGCGCGAGCACTTCCTCCTCGAGGCGCTCGGCTTCCTCGAGGATCGAATTGGCTCCCGGCGCATCGAGATCCACCGAAGTACCGCCCGGTACGACCCGGTCCATCAGGAAACGGTGGCCGAAAAGGCGCGCGTTCACGCGCAGCAGGTCCTCCTTCAGGCGAGAGAACTGCGCCAGCCCGAACGCGAGTCCACCGTCGTTGCCGAGGTAACCGAGATCGCCCAGGTGGTTGGCGATGCGCTCGCGCTCGAGCAGCAGCGCCCGCAGCCACAGGCCGCGGCGCGGCGGCACGACGCCGGCGGCGCTCTCGAGCGCCATCGCGTAGGCCCAGGCGTACGCGACGGTGCTGTCGCCCGAAACCCGGCCGGCGAGGCGCGCCCCTTCGGCGAGGCTCATCGATACAAAGCGCCTCTCGATGCCCTTGTGGACATATCCGAGGCGCTGCTCGAGGCGAAGCACGCGTTCTCCGACCACCGAGAAGCGGAAGTGTCCTGGCTCGATGATGCCCGCGTGCACCGGTCCGACCGGGATCTCGTGCACTCCATCGCCCTCGACCTGGACGAAGGCGTAAGGAGCGTCGCCGTGGATCAGCCAGGGGCGCTCGTCCTGGCCCGCGCTGAAACCATGAAGGTCGCGGATCGCACGCTGCATGCGCGCCGCGGCGGGAAAGACGGCCGAGAGGTCCGGGTAGGACCGGTCGCTCAGCGGGAGGTCGAGGCGGAGCAGCCGCTCGTGCACAACGCACAGGGCATGGACCACGGAGGGCCCATCGCTCGCCCACAGCGCTCCGAGCCGGCCTCCGTCCTCCTTTACGGAAAGGTGAAGCGGGATCCAGTCGGCCGCGTCGATAGTGTGCCGTTCGACGAGCACGCTCATCCGATGAGCTGCGCCGCGCGCCGGTACCAGTCGACCAGGTACGGCGGGATGTAAAGGCCGAGCAGCAGCACGAGCGCGAGGTGCGCGAAGACCGGGGTGAGCGCGGGCCGGTGCGGCAGCCTTGCCGCCGTGGGCTCGCCGAACACCATGGCCTGCACCTTGCCGAAGATCGCGGCGAACGAGACGCCGAGCGACACCAGCAGGATCGGCGCGGCCCACGGCTGCTGCGCGATGGCGGTGGTGAGGATCAGGAACTCGCT
>DASYPG010000046.1:0-2369 GCA_036006885.1 Burkholderiales bacterium
ATGTTGCCTTCGCTGTCCTTGAACCAGGCCGACTTGGCGCCGCCGGCCGTGGCGATGCCGCCCTCGGTCTTCATGCCCGGCATGTCGTAGTCCTCGAACTTCACGCCGCGCGCCTTGAGCTCGCGCACCTCGCGCTCCACATCCTCAACCTGCCAGAACGCCTGGCTCGCCTTCGAGGTGCCGGCGTTCGGCGTCGGGTAGAGGAAGCAGGCCGTGCCCTTGGCGAACTCGTAGGTGACGCCCCCGGCGATCTGCTCCCTGGGCTTCAGGCCCAGCTTCTCTTCATAGAATTTGCGCGCCCGCGCGACGTCCTTGGCGGGTATGTAGGCATACAGCGGTGACTGCTGCAGCATCGTAGCCTCCTGGGAGAAAATACGGCCTCTCTATGAACGAAAAAGTCGGCGCCGTCTACCGGACAGAATCGCGCCGCGTGTTCGCGACGCTCGTGCGCCTGCTCGGGGATTTCGATCTTGCCGAGGAAGCGCTGCACGAAGCGTTCCGTGCGGCGCTGGAGCAGTGGCCGCGCGACGGGATGCCGGAAAACCCGCGCGCCTGGCTGGTGTCGGCGGGACGCTTCAAGGCGATCGACGCCATTCGGCGCCGCGCCCGGTTCGAGCCTCTCGAGGAAGAGCACGCCGAAACGCTGACCGCAGCGGAAAGTGCTGAAAAGGAGGCGATCGAGGACGACCGCCTGCGCTTGATCTTCACCTGCTGCCACCCCGCGCTTTCGCCCGACGCGCAGGTCGCGCTCACGCTGCGCGAGGTCTGCGACCTGAAGACCGAGGAGATCGCTGCCGCTTTTCTCGCGCCGGCGCCGACGCTCGCGCAGCGCATCGTACGCGCCAAGACCAAGATCCGCGACGCGCGCATCCCGTACGAGGTGCCCGACGGCCCCGAGCTCGCCGAGCGGCTCGACGCGGTCCTGCGCGTCATCTACCTGGTGTTCAACGAGGGCTATTCGGCTTCGTCCGGCGAATCGGCGACGCGCGCCGACCTCTCGGGCGAGGCGCTGCGCCTCGCGCGCCTCCTGGTCGAGCTGCTTCCCGAGCCCGAGGCGATGGGTCTGCTCGCGCTGATGCTGCTGCACGAATCGCGACGCGTAGCCCGCACATCGGCGGACGGGGATCTGATTCTTTTGGAGAATCAAGATCGCAACCTCTGGAACCGGGAGCTGATAGCCCAGGGGGTCGCCCTGGTGGAGAAAGCGCTCGCTTCGCGGCGCTTCGGGCCGTACAGCCTGCAGGCGGCGATCTCGGCGGTGCATGCCGAAGCGCCGGCGCCGGAGGCCACCGACTGGCCGCAGATCGTCGCGCTCTACGACGTTCTCGCCCGTCTCGACCCGTCTCCCATCATTGCCCTGAACCGAGCCGTGGCAGTGGCGATGCGCGACGGTCCGGCTGTTGGGCTTCGACTGATTGAAGAAATACTGAAAGGAGGCGAGCTGGCCGACTATCACCTCGCGCATGCGGCGCACGCGGACCTGTGCCGGCGGCTGGGACGCAACTTCGAAGCCCGCGCTTCGTATGCGCGTGCCCTCGCCCTCGCCCGGCAGGAGCCGGAGCGGCGCTTCCTCAAGCAACGGCTCGCCGAGCTGAAAAACTGACCCCCATTTGCCTTGCCGGTGTCGATTTGCGCCTTGCGGCTTCGACTAGCTGGAAAGGAGCCGCAAATGGACGTGCTGAAGAAGGTCGGACCGTACCTCATCATCGAAATCCTGTTACCGGGCGGGACCTTAATAGCGCTCTTGCTCTACCTCGCCCGGCATCGCAAGGTTTTTTCGAGCCTCGTGTCGATTTTCGGCCCGGCCGTTCGACTATTCACGTAACCCCCGGACTCTCAAGGAGATAGCGATGAAATTCATGATCCTGGTCAAGGCCACCAAGGACTCCGAGGCGGGCGTCATGCCGAGCGAGAAACTGCTCGCGGAGATGGGCAAGTTCAACGAAGAGCTGATAAAAGCCGGCGTCATGCTCGCCGGAGAGGGACTTCATCCGAGCTCGAAAGGCGCGCGCGTGCGGTTCTCCGGCGCGAAGCGCAGCGTGATCGACGGCCCGTTCGCGGAGACGAAGGAGCTCGTCGCCGGGTTCTGGATATGGCAGGTGAAGTCGAAGGAGGAGGCGATCGAATGGGTGAAGCGCTGCCCCAACCCCATGCCCGGGGAGTCCGAGATCGAGATCCGCCAGGTGTTCGAGGCGGAGGACTTCGGCGCGGAGTTCACGCCGGAGCTGCGGGCGCAGGAACAGCGCCTGCGCTCGCAGATCGCCAAAAAGAAATAACCATGAAATACCTCTGCCTGGTGTACGGAGAAGAGAAGGCGATCCAGTCGATGAACGACCGCCACTGCCTCGACTATGACGAGTCGATCCGCG
>DASYPG010000047.1:0-3425 GCA_036006885.1 Burkholderiales bacterium
TACCCTGGTCATCTTCATCAACCAGATCCGCATGAAGATCGGGGTGATGTTCGGCAACCCGGAGACCACCACCGGCGGCAACGCGCTCAAGTTCTACGCCTCGGTGCGCATGGACATCCGGCGCATCGGCTCGATCAAGAAGGGCGACGAGGTGATCGGCGCCGAGACCCGGGTCAAGGTGGTGAAGAACAAGGTGGCGCCGCCCTTCAAGCAGGCGGAGTTCGACATCCTGTACGGCGAAGGCATCTCGCGCGAAGGCGAGGTGCTGGAGATCGGCGTCAACCTCGGCGTGCTGGAGAAGTCCGGCGCCTGGTACATCCACGAAGGCGATCGCCTCGGCCAGGGCAAGGACAACTCGCGCGATTTCCTCAAGGAGAACGCCGCGCTCGCCCGGGAGATCGAGGGCAAGATCCGCGCGAAGGCCGGGGTGGCCGCGCTCGCGCCGCTCGCCGCGGCCCAGCCCGACGAGGACAAGAAGGTCGAGCACCTGTCCACTCGCAAGCGCGCGGAAAAATAGGGCAAGCCCGTTGGACCAACCTGATTCGCCCGTCGAGCTCAAGGCGCGGGCGCTCAGGCACCTCGTGCGGCGGGAGCATTCGCGGGCCGAGCTCGCACGCAAGCTCGCGCCGCACGCCGCATCCGCCGCCGCGGTGGAACAGGTTCTAGACCTGCTGTTATCGAGAAAACAGCAGTCCGACCTGCGCTACGCCGAGGAGCGCGTGCGCGTGCTGTCGCGCAAATACGGCGCGGCCAGGATCCGCCACGACCTGAGGGCAAAAGGCATCGCCGAGGACATTGTCGCGTCGGTGCGCGGCCACGGCGAGCTCGAGCGGGCGCGGGAAATCCTGGCGCGCAGGTACCGCGCGCCGGCGAGCACCGAGGAAGAGCGAGCGAGACGCGCGCGCTTCCTGCAGGGCCGCGGCTTCCCCATCGAGGTCATCCTCCGTCTCCTCCCGGCGACATACTAGATGTAGTTGTTTTGCAGGTCGTTACCGCTAGGTATATGATGCCCCGCGTAGGTGCAGCACAGCGACGCAGGCAAAAAAAGGAGAAGAGCCATGCGACGGGTGGTGTTCAATCACAAAGGCGGTGTCGGCAAATCCACGATCGCTTGCAACCTGGCCGCGGTAAGCGCCGCGGGCGGCGCGCGCGTCCTCGTGGTCGATCTCGATCCACAAGGCAACTCGACGCAGTACCTGGTCGGCAAGTCCGGCCGCGAGCTCGATCCGACGCTCGCGGGATTCTTCGACCAGGTGCTCGGCTTCCCGCTGAAGCCGAAGAAGCCGGACGAGTTCGTGCACGGCACGCGCTTCGACCGGCTCGACGTGCTGCCCTCGCATCCGGCGCTTGCCGAACAGCAGGGCAAGCTCGAAGCGCGCTACAAGATCTTCAAGCTGCGCGAGGCGCTGATCGAGCTCGACAAGCAGTACGACTTCATCTACATCGACCCGCCGCCCTCGCTCAATTTCTTCACCCGCTCGGCGCTGATCGCGGCTGAGTGCTGCCTGATTCCTTTCGACTGCGACAATTTCTCGCGCCGGGCGCTTTATGGACTGCTCCAGGACATCAACGAGATCCGCACCGATCACAACGCCGGGCTGGCGGTGGAAGGCGTCGTGGTGAACCAGTTTCTGCCGCGCGCGCGCCTGCCGCAGAAAATGGTAAAGGACCTGATCGACGAGGGTCTGCCGGTGTTGCAGCCGTATCTCTCGTCCTCGATCAAGGTGCGCGAGTCGCACGAGAGCGCGAAGCCGCTGATCTATCTCCACCCCAGGCACAAGCTCACGCAGCAATACGTCGCCCTGTACGCCACGCTTGAAGCGAAGCGGCAAAGCGAGGTGCGCGAGAACGCGCGCAGCCTGGACTTATCGCTGCGTCCTTTTCTCAAGGCCGTGTCCACCCGGCCTCAGCCCGACGCGTTAACTCCCGCACAGGCATTGCCTGTAGAGGGGGGTGAAACGCAATGGACGCAGGACAAGCATTGACGGTAGTGAGGTCGCTCGCCAACGGAGTCGATCCGGAGAGCGGCGAAGTGTTTCCGCCGGAGAGCGCGTATCAGCGGCCGCAGGTGGTGAGAGCGTTGTACGAGGCGGCAAGCGCGCTCGAGCGCATCGAGCGCTTCGAGCGGCGCAAGAGCCAGATGCCGCAGAAGACCGGCGAGCCCTGGACCGAGGAGGAGGACCGCAAGCTTCTCGCCGCGTTCGATGCCGGCCGCGCGCTGCAGGAGCTCGCCGCCGCGCACGAGCGTACGATGGGAGCGGTTCGAGCGCGGCTCCTGAAATACGGGCGGATCAACGCCTAGCAGCCGTTTCCCGGGGCAGCCGATGCGGCGCCCCGGGCTTTTTGATTAAAAGCTGACGGCGAGGCCGAGCGCCCAGCCGGTCACGTTGTTGCCGACTTTGTAGCGCACGAGGAGCCTGGTGCGCGTCACGTAGACGTCGTGGTTGCTCGAGTCCAGCTCGAGACCGGCCCCGAACGAATGCACATCGTCGAAGCCCAGCACCCCTTGGAGATCGGCGAGGAAGCTCGTATAGGCGTATTCGAGCACGTAGCGTACCGGCCGCTCCAGGGCGGTGAAGCCGGTCGGCGCGCGGTAGCGCGACCACAGCGAGAAGGTCTGTGCGTTCGCATGCCCTTCCACCGCCTGCGAGCTATTGAAACTCTGCAGGTGGATGTTGGTGTAGCGCAGCTCCAGGTCGACCTCGTTCTCCGGCCGGTAGCGCTCGTAGTCGAGCATCAGCGAGCCGCCGAGGCCGGTAGCGTTGAGCCGTCCATTGGCCAGAAAATCCAGTGCCGCGCGGCTGCTCGGTGGCGGCGCGGCGGTGACCCTCGCCTCGCTCTCGACCCGTCCAAGGGAGAAGTTGAAGACCGGGCGCAACACGAGTTCCCGGGCGAGAGGGAAGTCCCAGCCCACGCCGCCCGTCCCCAGCAGGCTGTTCCACTTCACCGAGACCGTGGCCTGGGCGTCGCCCACCGCGAAAGTGGGGTCATAGCGGCCGTACGCCAACGTGCCCTCGAGGTAGAGCGGGACGTCCCTCTTGGGCCTGCCGCCGCCGCTGACCGAGGTCTGACGAAAATACGGGTTGCCCGCGCCCTGGTCCGAGATCGCGAGCGCACCGGTGGTGACGTCCGGCACCAGCGAAAACCCCATCAACGTAAGGACCGCGTTCGCGCGTTTCTGCAGATCGGCGTCGCTGACTTGCCCTTGCGACGGCGCGGGCGCGAGCAGCAGGGCAGCGCACAGCGCCCCGAAGACAACGTCCGGCTGGTGAAAGCGCCTCATGGATCGCCTCGAAAGCCAACAGTATCTTGCCCTGCAGTAGAATTCTTGCAATGAAATCAAGCGAGATCCGCTCGAGCTTCCTCGAGTACTTCCGCTCGAAGGAGCACGCCGTCGTGGCCTCGAGCTCGCTCGTGCCGGCGAA
>DASYPG010000048.1:0-6861 GCA_036006885.1 Burkholderiales bacterium
CTGATCTCTTCATAGGAAAGCCGCAGCCGGGCCATCGCCTGCGGACGGATGTTGTAGACCAGCACGTCGGACTTCGCCGCCAGGGCGACACACGCGTCGCGCGCGGCGGCCTTCTTGAGATCCAGGACGATCGAGCGCTTGTTGCGGTTGACCCCCATGTAGATCGTGCCCATGCCCGGATGGCGGAACGGCCAGGCATAGCGCATCACGTCCCCTTCAGGCGGCTCCACCTTGATCACGTCGGCCCCGAAGTCGCCGAGGATCTGGGTGGCGTACGGACCCATTACTACCGTGGTGAGGTCCAACACTCGAACGCCCTGCAGCGGACCGCTCATCTAGGCGTTCAGGCGGGCGAGAAGCTCTTTGGTCTTCGCCGGGTCGCTCGCGCGCAGGACGCGCTGAGCGAGCGCCTGCACCTCGGCGAGGTTGGTGCGCAGGATCCGCTCCTTGATGAGCAGGAGCTGCGAGGGGTGCATCGAAAAGTTGCGCAGCCCCAGCCCCAGGAGCAGCCGCGTGAGCTGCAGGTCGCCGGCCATCTCGCCGCACACCGCGACCGGCACGCCGCCGCGCGTGGCGGTCTGGATCGTGCCCGCGACCAGCGTGAGCACCGCCGGGTGCAGCGGGTCGTACAGGTGCGCCACCGCATCGTCGGTGCGGTCGATGGCGAGGGTGTACTGGATGAGGTCGTTGGTGCCGATCGACAGGAAGTCGAGGCGCCGCATGAAGATCGGCAGGGCGAGCGCCGCCGCCGGGATCTCGATCATGCCGCCGATCTCGATGTCGCGCTCGTAGGGCGTATCGCGCTCGTCGAGCTGCTGCTTCGCCTGGCGGATGAGCGCCAGCGTCTGCTCGATCTCGTGCACGTGCGCGAGCATCGGCAGCAGGATCCTCACCTTGCCGTAGTGCGAGGCGCGCAGGATCGCCCGCAGCTGGGTCAGGAACATCTGCGGCTCGGCTAGGCAGAAGCGGATAGCGCGCAGCCCCATCGCCGGATTGGGCATGTTCTGCGTCAGCCCGTCGCTGTTCAGCGCCTTGTCGGCGCCCAGATCGAGCGTGCGCAGCACCACCGGCCGCCCGCCCATCGCCTGCGCCACGTTGCGGTAGGCCTCGAACTGCTCGTCCTCGCTCGGCAGCTCCTTGCGGTTCAGGAACATGAACTCGCTGCGGAACAGGCCCACGCCCTCGGCGCCCGCCTCGAGCACTTCCGGCATGTCTTCGGGCAGCTCGATATTGGCGTAGAGCTCGACCGGCGTGCCGTCGAGGGTCGTGGCCTTCTTGGACTTCAGGCGCTTCAGCTTCTCGCGCTCGAGGTCGAGCTGCGACTGGCGCAGCCTGAACTCGGCGAGCACCACCGGATCGGGATTGACGATCACCACGCCCATCACGCCGTCGACGATGATGAGCTCGCGCTCGCTGATGGTCTGGAAGGCGTGGTGCAGGCCGACGATCGCGGGGATGCCGAGGCTGCGGGCGACGATGGCGGTGTGCGAGGTCACGCCGCCGACATCGGTGATGAAGCCGCCGAAGTGGTGGCGCTTGAAGAGGATCATGTCCGCGGGAGAGAGGTCGTGCGCCACCACGATCAGCTCCTGCTCCTCGGTGAGCGAAGGCTCCACGAGCGTCTGCGCCCCCATCAGCGCCTTCAGCACCCGCTCGACCGCCTGCTGCACGTCGGCCTTGCGCTCGCGCAGGTAAGGGTCGTCGATCTCGTCGAAGCGGTCGGTGAGCTTCTCCATCTGCTGCACCAGCGCCCACTCGGCGTTGGCGCGGCGCTCGCGGATGAGCTGCTTGGGTGCCTCCGAGAGCGCCGAATCGTCGAGGATCATGCGGTGCAGGTCGAGGAAGGCCTCGAACTCGTGCGGCGCGCCGGAAGGGATGTGAGTGCGCAGCGTCGAGAGCTCGTCGCGCGCCTTGTGCAGCGCGACCTCGAAGCGGCGCACCTCCGCTTCCACCGCCGCGGGGGGAATCTCGTAGTGCACCACCTCCAGCCGCGCGGTGGTCACGAGGTGCGCGTAGCCGATGGTGATGCCGCCGGACACGGCGTGGCCGTGCAGGACGAAGTTCATTCCGACTCGCCGAACCGGTCCGCCACGAGTTTCGCGATGGCGGCGACCGCCTGGTCCGCGTCGTCGCCCTTTGCCTCCACCAGCACGCTGGTGCCCTGTCCCGCCGCGAGCATCATCACCCCCATGATGCTCTTCGCGTTGACGCGCCGGCCGCTGCGCGAGATCCAGATCTCGCTGTGAAACCCGCCCGCGACCTGGGTGAGCTTCGCCGCCGCCCGGGCATGCAGGCCGAGCTTGTTGACGATCTCGAGCGACTTGCTAGGCATCCGGTGGGAGCGACACTAGGCGTCGCAGCAGCGGTCGGTGTTCATGTGGACCAGGCCCTCGGCGCCGCCGGACATCGCGCGCTGCACCAGCACCGCCAGGCTCGCCGGGGCGCCGCCGTTGCGCCCCGTCAGCACCCGCAGCAGCATCGGCAGCGACACGCCCGAGACGCCCTCCACCTTGCCGTCCTGGAGGAGCTTCGACACCACGTTGCCGGGCGTGGCGCCGAAGATGTCGGTGAGGATCAGCACGCCGGCGCCGGCATCGATCTGGTCCATCATCTCGCGGGCGCGCAGCACCAGGTCGTCCGGATCGTCCTGGCGCCAGACGCTCAAGGTGCTGACCTGGGTCTGGCGCTCGCCGAGGATCTGCGAGGCGCTCTCGAGCAGCGCGGTGCCGATCTCGCCGTGGGTGACGATCAGCACGCCGATCATGAGAGCTTCGACTCCAGGGCTTCGAGGAACATCGCGGCGACGTCGAAGCCGCTCTGGTCGTGGATCTCGCGGAAGCAGGTCGGGCTCGTGACGTTGATCTCGGTAAGCCAGTCGCCGATCACGTCGAGGCCCAGGAGGAGCAGTCCCCGGGCCGCGAGCTTGGGGCCCAGCGCGGCGGCGATCTCGCGGTGCCGCCCGGTTACCGGCTGCGCCACGCCGCGCGCGCCGGCGGCGAGGTTACCGCGCGATTCGCCGGGCTTCGGGATGCGCGCGAGGCAGTGCGGCACCAGCTTGCCGTCGATCAGCAGCACGCGCTTGTCGCCCTGCGCGATCTCCGGGATGTAGCGCTGCGCCATGACGCTGCGGCTGCCGCCCTGCGACATGATCTCGACGATCACGTTGCGGTTCGGATCGTCGGCGCGCACCCGGAAGACGTTCTCGCCGCCCATCACGTCGAGCCGCTTCAGCACCGCGTCGCCCTGCGCGTCGATGAACGCCTGCAGCCGCTCCGGCTCCCGGCTCACCAGCGTCGGCGCGACGAACTGCGGAAATTCCGCGATCGCCAGCTTCTCGTTGTGGTCGCGCACCGCGTCAGGCGCGTTGAACACCCGGGCGCCCTCGCGAGCCGCCGCGGACAGGAGCCAGGTACTGACGACGTACTCGAGGTCGAAGGGCGGATCCTTGCGCATGAGCACCGCGTCAAACTTCTGGAGCGGCCGCTCCACAGTCTCATGGGCCCGGTACCAGTCGGTATCGTCGGCGGAGACCGAGACGCGTGTGGCCCGCGTCCCGACGGAGTTCTTAATCCAGTGCAGCGCGGGCTGCTCGCAGACGAACACCGCATGCCCCCGCGCCTGCGCGGCGCGCATCATCGCGACGGTGGTGTCCTTGTACGCCTTGAGCTCTTCAGGCGGATCGATGACGAAGAGGAGATTCAGGCTACTTGCTCTGCGAGACCATGAAGTCGACGCCGGCCCGCAGCTCCGCATCGGTGAGCGACGGACTGCCCGCCTTGGGCGGCATCGCGCCTTTGCCGTTGGTCACGGATTGCACCAGCGTGGCCGCGCCCTGCTTGATGCGCGGTGCCCAAGCCTCCTTGTCGCCGAGCTTCGGCGCTCCGGCCAATCCCTGGGCGTGGCAGGCGAAGCAGACTTTGTCGTAGACGGCCTTGCCGTCGGCCGACCCTGCCGCGGGCTTGGCCGGCGCGGTTGCGGGCGCCGCCGGCGCCGGCTTCGCTTCGGCGGGCGCAGCTTGCGCCTGCTGCTGGGCAGCCGCAGGCTTGGCAGGCTCCTTCGGCGCGGCCGGCTCCTTCAGCTTGCCGCCCGACTGATTCGCCATGTACACGATGGCGCGCGCAACCTCGTCGTCGGTGAGCGAGGCGTCGCCGCCGCGCGGCGGCATGGCGCCCTTGCCCTTGGTCGCGGTCGCCAGCATCCCCTTCAGCCCTTGCTTGAGTCGTGGCGCCCAGTCCTTTGCGTCGCCGATCTTCGGCGCGTTCGCCACGCCGGCCTGGTGGCAGGTGATGCACGTGGCTTTCACGATCGCCTCGCCGGAGCGCGCGCCGGCAGCGGCAGTTGGAGCGCCGAATTCCACCCGGGCCACCGGCTGGATGCGCGCCGCCACCGCCTCGGGCTCCAGCGCATTGGGGTCCGCGCTCGGCCGGTGCGTCACGAGCTGCACGAGCAGGATGATGCCGATGATCGGCACGAGGAACGCGAGCAAGATCGTGACAACGAGCTGCTGCGGGGTCTTGATGAAGGAGGAATGCGAGTCGTGCACGGTCGCGGGCGGAGAGGTTTGGTATTGTGGGTAACGGTATGATTTTAGCTTCAAAGCTCAGCTTCCAAGCTCGCATGGGTCGCTGGCTCGTCCGGTTCGGAATCGCGCTCTTCGTCCTCCGGCTTTGCCTTGCGCCACGAGCCTCATTGCATCGATTCTGGTTTCGGTTCTGCTCTGACTGTTTCGGCGCTAACGCGTGGACTCGGAAGGGAAAACCGGCTATCCTGCGCCTCCGTTTTTGATGCGCCCGTAGCTCAGCGGATTAGAGTATTGGCCTCCGAAGCCAAGGGTCGTGGGTTCGAATCCCGCCGGGCGCGCCACAGTGTTCGTTCACCGGAGTTCAAAATGAAAACCTTTTCTCTCCTGTGCTCCTTCGCCGCGGCCGCGGCGTTGTCGACAAGCGCGTCGGCGCAGCAGTACCCCACCCACAGCGTCAACATGCTCGTGCCCTACGCTGCCGGCGGCCCGACCGACACGGTGGCGCGAGTGGTCGCGCAGGCGATGCTGAAGCCGATGGGTCAGACGGTGATCGTCGAGAACCGGCCGAGCGCCGGCGGCATCATCGCGCCCGAGGCGGTAAAGAACGCGAAGCCCGACGGCTACACGATCCTCATCCACCACATCGGCATGGCGACCATCCCGACGCTCTACCGCCAGCCGCGCTTCGATCCGCTGAAGGACTTCGAGTACATCGGCCTCATCAACGAAGTGCCGATGACCATCATCGCCAACGAGAAGGTGCCGGCCAAGGACCTGAAGGAGTTCCTCGTCTACCTCAGGGCCAACAAGGAGAAGGTGAGCTACGCCAACGCCGGTATCGGCGCCGCCTCGCACCTGTGCGGGATGCTCTTCATGAGCGCCATCCAGCTCGATCTCCTCACCGTGCCGTACAAGGGCACCGGTCCGGCGATGAACGATCTGCTCGGCGGCCAGGTGACTTTCATGTGCGACCAGACGACGACGACCACCTCGCAGATCAAGGGCGGCAAGGTGAAGGCGTACGGCATCACCTCGGCGAAGCGCGTGCCCTCGCTGCCGGACGTGCCGACGCTGCAGGAGCAGGGCCTGAAGGGCGCCGACGTCGGCATCTGGCACGGCCTCTACGCGCCGAAAGGCACGCCGAAACCGGTACTCGAAAAGCTGGTGAGCTCGATGCAGACCGCGCTCGCCGACGCCGACGTCCAGAAGCGCTTCAGCGAGCTGGGCGCGGTGACCTACCCGAAGGACAAGCAAACCCCGGCCGCGCTCGAGGCGCATCTCAAGTCCGAGATCGCCAGGTGGGCGCCGCTGATCAAGAAGGCCGGGGTCTACGCGGATTAGGCTTTCTTGTTGACTGTTTGGCTTACGCCACGCCGTTTTTCTTGAACCAGGCGAGCATCCGCTTCCAGCCGTCTTCGGCCGCGTCCTTGCGGTAGCTCGGCCGGTAGTCGGCGTTGAAGCCGTGCGGCGTGTCGGGATAGACGTGGATCGTCGAGTCCTTCGCCTTCTTGTTGCTCGAGGCCTTCAGGGTGGCCGAGAGCTTGTCCACCTGCTCCTGCGGGATGCCCTGGTCGGCGCCGCCGTAGAGGCCGAGCACCGGCCCGTGCAGCTTGTCGACCGCGTCGAGCGGCGTGGTCTTGATCGCCGGCTCGGCGGGGCTCAGGCCGCCGTACCAGGCGACGCCCGCGTCGATCTTCCCCTGGTGCGCGTCGTACATCCACACCGTGCGGCCGCCGCGGCAGAAGCCGGTGATGCCCATCTTCTCGGTGTTCGCGCGCGCGTTCTTGCCGGCCCAGCCGACAACGGCGTCGAGATCCTTGAACGCCTGCTCGTCGGAGAGCTGGTTCGCACCGGCGATCACCTGCTTGAGGTCCTCCAGCTTCCACAGCTCGCCGATGCGGAAGTACGGCTCGTTGCCGACCGCGAAGTAGCCTTCCTTCGCGACGCGGCGGATCACGTCCTTGATGTGCTCGTGCAGGCCGAAGACCTCGGCCACCACCAGGATCACCGGGTGCTTGCCGCCGCCTTTCGGCACGGCGTAGTACGCGGGGATGTCGCCGATCTTGACGTCGCCGCCGTCCAGCCCGTCCATCGGCGTCTTGATCGCCTGCGCGAGCACCGGCTCGGCGCTGACCGCGAAACCGGCGGCGAGGCAGGCCGCGACGAAGCCGCGGCGGCCGACCCGCACGTCGGGCACGAGGCTGTTCAGGTCGGTGTTGTGCAAATCTCTCCGGGTGTCTTCCATGAGGCTCCTTTAGGGGTGGCTTCGCTCAACAATCCAAAACGTCAGGCCGGCGCTTCCACGTCTCGGTGGCCGATTCGAAGGCCGCTGCAAGCTG
>DASYPG010000049.1:0-21401 GCA_036006885.1 Burkholderiales bacterium
GCGCGCGCGAGCGCGAGCTCATCGGCTCCCTCGAGCCCGCGTGGAACGCGTTCGCGGCGAAGCGCCCGTTCTGGCAACCGAAGCGAGGGCGTCGCGGCCGGCGATGAACACCTCGTCCTCGGGCCAGTAGAACTCGCCGCTTGGCCAGGCGGCTTCGACCGCACCCCGGCCCCCGCCCACCTCGCACACCAACACTCCCTTCGGCACCAGGTGCGCAGGTGCGTCGGCGAGGATCCTCTTTACTACGTCGAGCCCATTCTTGCCCGCAGCGAGCGCGAGGCCGGGCTCGTGCCGGTACTCGGCGGGAAGGCGCCGCATG
Source organism: Burkholderiales bacterium (assembly GCA_036006885.1). GTDB lineage: Bacteria > Pseudomonadota > Gammaproteobacteria > Burkholderiales > SG8-39 > SCGC-AG-212-J23. The sequence continues at coordinate 320 of DASYPG010000049.1, forward strand.
GCGGCCGAGCTGACATAGGGCGGATTGGTGACGATCAGGTCGTATCGCTTGTCCCCGAGGCTGGAGAAGAGATCCGACCTGACGACGCTGATCCTATTCTCCAGGTTGTGTTTGGAAACATTGCGTCGCGCGACCGCGAGCGCCGCGGCAGAGAGCTCGGCGGCGTCCACCAGGGCGAGAGGAAAGGCGCGCGCTGCGAGGATTGCGAGGCAGCCCGAGCCGGTGCACAGGTCGAGGATGCGGCGCAGCGGGCGCGGCTGCCACGGAGCGAGCTTCGTGCCGAGCAGCCCGGCGATGTGCGAGCGCGGAATGATCACGCGCCGGTCGACGTAGAAGGGCTGCCCGGCGAGCCAGGCCTCGTTAAGGAGATACGCGGCCGGCGTGCGCTCATGGATTCGCTTTTTCACCAAACCTTCAATTCGGGAAGCATCCGCGGGCTGATCAAGATCGGCGTCGAAGGGCAGGCCCAGGCCGCGCAGCACCAGGAAGGCGGCCTCGTCGCGCGGGTTGTCGGTGCCGTGGCCGTATTGCAGCCTTGCGCTGCGCAAGCGCTTTTCCGTGCGAAGAATCAGTTCACCCAACTTCAAGGAAGAAGAGCGCGCAGGACGTCCAGGTAGATCCGCGGCAGCTGTTCCAGCGCCGCTAGCTCGATGTGCTCGTTCAGCTTGTGGATGCTGGCGTTGACCGGGCCGAACTCCACGACCTCGGAGCAGATCTCCGCGATGAAGCGCGCGTCGGAGGTGCCGCCGGTGGTGGAGAGCTCCGGCGTGCGGCCGGTGTGGCTGCGGATCGCCCGCGACACCACTTCGACGAGGTGGCCGCGCTGCGTCACGAAGGGCTTGCCGCCGCCCGGCAGCCAGCCCAGCGTGTAGTCCAGGCCGTGCTTTTTCAGCACGCCCTCGAGGCGCTCCTTCAAGGACGCTTCGCTGCTTTCCGTGGAATAGCGGAAGTTGAAGTCCAGGGTGAGCGAGCCGGGAATGACGTTGCCCGCGCCGGTGCCGGCGTGGATGTTGGAGCACTGCCAGCTGGTCGGCTGGAAGTGCGCGTTGCCGCGGTCCCACTGCATCGCAGTGAGCTCGGTCAGGGCCGGCGCGAGCTGGTGGATCGGGTTACGGCCGAGCTGCGGGTAGGCGATGTGCGCCTGCACGCCGCGCACCGTGAGACGCCCCGAAAGCGAGCCGCGGCGCCCGTTCTTGATCATGTCACCGAGCTCGCTCACCGAGGTGGGCTCGCCGACGACGCAGTAGTCGATGGTCTCGCCGCGCTTCTTCATGCGCTCGACGATGCGCGCGGTGCCGTCCACCGAGGGCCCTTCCTCGTCCGAGGTGAGGAGGAACGCGATCGAGCCGGAATGTCGCGGCTTTTCCTTGAGAAACATTTCGCTGGCCACCACGAAGGCGGCGAGCGAAGACTTCATGTCGGCGGCGCCGCGGCCGTAGAGACGCCCGTCGCGCAGCGTGGGGACGAAAGGGTCCGAGTGCCACTCCGAGAGCGGGCCGGTCGGCACCACGTCGGTGTGGCCGGCGAGGCACACCAGCGGCCGTCCGCTGCCGCGCCGCGCCCACAGGTTCGTCACTTCGCCGCAGACCACCGATTCGCACTGGAAGCCCGCGCCGGCGAGGCGCTCGGCGAGGAGCGCCTGGCAGCCGCCGTCTTCGGGCGTCACCGACCGGCGGCCGATCAGTGCCCTGGAGAGCGCCAGGACACCGCTTTCTTCAGGCATTCACGTTGATCTTGAAGTCGTTGAAGCCGGACAGGCTGTCCTTCTTCTCCTCGGCCGGCTTGGCGGGCGCATTGGGCGCGCCGTTGAGGGAGAGCTCGCCCGCGGTCGCCTGGTTGATGAGCCACAGCATGTTGCTCGCCGAGTCGGCGTTCGCAAGCGCCTCGTCCTGCGTGATCTTGCCTTCCATGAAAAGCTTGAACAGGGCCTGCTCGAAGGTCTGCGAGCCGGGCGCGAGGCTTTTCTCCAGCGCCTCCTTCATCTCGCTGATCTGGCCCTTCTCGATCAGCTCCGAAATGTTGCGCGTGTTGAGCAGGATCTCGACCGCGGGCACGCGCGCGCCGGTCTTGATGCGGATCAGGCGCAGCGAGATCACCGCCTGCAGCGACGCGGCGAGGTCGAGGAGCAGGCTGGCGCGCGTCTCGAGCGGGTAAAAGTTGATGATCCGGTTCATAGCATGGTAGCTGTTGTTCGCGTGCAGCGTCGCGAGGCACAGGTGACCGGTCTGGGCGTAGGCGAGGGCCATCGACATGGTGGGCTTGTCGCGGATCTCGCCGATCAGGATGCAGTCCGGCGCCTGGCGCAGCGCGTTCTTGAGCGCGATCTCGAGCGTCTGGGTGTCGGTGCCGACCTCGCGCTGGTTCACGATCGACTTCTTGTTCTGGAAGATGAACTCGACCGGGTCCTCGAGGGTCAGGATGTGACCGGACTTCCTCTCGTTGCGGTAGTCGATCATCGCCGCGAGCGAGGTCGACTTGCCCGAGCCGGTGGCGCCGACCATGAGGATCAGGCCGCGCTTCTGCATGATCACTTCCTTCACCACCTCCGGCAGGCCCAGGGTGTCGATGTTCGGGATCAGGTTCGGGATGTAGCGCACCACCACGGCGGGCGCGCCCTTCTGGCGGAAGGCGCTCAGGCGGAAGCTGCCGAGGCCCTCGACCGAGATGGCGGTGTTCAGCTCCATCTCGTCCTCGAACTCCTTGATCTGGCGCTCGTTCAGGACCTCGTAGAGGAGCTGGCGCACGGTGTCGGCGGTCATGATCGCCTGGTTCACCGGCACCGCGACACCATTGATCTTGATGTTGATCGGCGCCCCGACCGACATGAAGATATCCGAGGCCTTCTTGTCGGACATCACCTGGAACAGCCGCTTCATCGCTGACATCTTGTCCCCCGTGTTCTTGTGCGTGCCTGTCAGTCGCCGCGCAGCAGCTCGTTCAGGCTGGTTTTGGCCCGGGTCTTCGCGTCGACCTTCTTGACGATGACGGCACAATACAGGCCGTACCTGCCGTCGGGAGAGGGCAAATTGCCCGAAACCACCACCGAGCCGGCTGGAACGCGGCCGTACGAGATTTCACCCGTGGCGCGGTCGAGGATCCGCGTGCTCTGGCCGAGAAATACGCCCATGGAAATGACGCTGTTCTCCTCCACGATCACGCCCTCGACCACCTCCGAGCGCGCTCCGATGAAGCAGTTGTCCTCGATGATCACCGGGTTCGCCTGCACCGGCTCGAGCACCCCCCCGATGCCCACCCCGCCGGAGAGGTGCACGTTCTTGCCGATCTGGGCGCAGGAGCCCACGGTCGCCCAGGTGTCGACCATGGTGCCTTCGTCGACGTAAGCCCCGATGTTCACGTAGGAGGGCATCAGGACCACGTTTCGCGCGATGAACGCGCCGCGGCGCGCCATCGCCGGCGGAACGACCCGGAGGCCGCTCGTTGCGAAGTCGAAGTTTTCGAACTTGGACGGCACCTTGTCGAAATACCGCGTCGCGCCGCCCGGCATCACCCGGTTGTCCTCCAGCCGGAAGGACAGCAGTACCGCCTTCTTGATCCACTGGTGGGTGACCCATTCGCCGCTGGACTTCTCGGCCACGCGCAGCCGCCCCGCGTCCAGCCCGGCGATCGCCTCGTCGACCGCCTCGCGCAGCGGCCGCGGCGCGTTCGCGGGGTTGAGCGAGCTCCTTTCCTCCCACGCTTTTTCGATGATGTCCTTCATAGCCACCTCGCGAATCACAAGAAAATGGTGACAGTCACCATTAAAGGGTCCGGCCGAAAGCACTCATCCGCCGGACAGATTCGACACATTCGTCAAGGGGCGCCACCAGCGCAAGCCGCACCCGGTTCTTGCCCGGGTTTTTCCCGTCGTGTCCCTGCCTTGCAAGGTAGCTCCCGGGCAGGCCCAGCACGTTGGTCTCGACGTACAGGCGCCGCACGAACTCGGCGTCGTCGATCGGGGTGCGCACCCAGAGGTAGAAGCCGCCTTGCGGCATATCTGCCTCTAACGGAGCCTTGAGCAATGGAAGGGCGGCGCGGAACTTCTCGGCGTAGAGCCGCCGGTTCTCCTCGACGTGCGCCTCGTCGTTCCAGGCCGCGATCGAGGCGTGCTGCACGGCGAGGCTCATGGCCGAGCCATGATAGGTCCGGTAGAGCAGGAATTTCTTCAGCAGCGCCGCGTCGCCGGCGGCGAACCCCGAGCGCATGCCCGGACAGTTGGATCTTTTCGACAGGCTCGAAAAGGCGACCACCCTTTCATAACCCTTTCTTCCGAGCTTGTGCGCCGCTTCCAGGGCACCCAGAGGCGGCCGGTCGAAGTAGATCTCCGAGTAGCACTCGTCCGAGGCGATCACGAAGCCGTGGCGGTCCGAGAGCTCGAACAGGCGCTGCCAGCCCTCCAGGCTCATCACCGCGCCGCTGGGGTTCGCTGGAGAGCAGGCATAGACGAGCTGCACCCCTTCCCAAGCCCCCGGCTCGCCGTAGACCGGGGTCGCCCCGCCGAGGATCGCCGCGCCCTCGTAGATCTGGTAGAACGGGTTCGGACAGACGACCTTCGCGTTGTCGCCGGGGCTCAGGATGGTCTGCGCGAAGGCGAAGAGCGCCTCGCGCGTGCCGTTGACCGGCAGCACCTGCGCCGCGGCATCCGGCTTCGGAATCGAATAGCGTCGCTCGAGCCAGCCGGCGATGGCCTCCCTCAGCTCCGGCAAGCCCGCGGTGAGGGGATAGACCGAGAGGCCGTCGAGCGCCCGCACGAGCGCCTTCGTGACCAGCTCCGGCGTCGGGTGCTTCGGCTCGCCGATCGAGAGGTTGATCGGCTTCAGCTTGCCGTTCGGGCTGGCGCCCGCGAGCAGACGCCGCAGCTTCTCGAACGGATAGGGCTGCAGCTTTTCGAGCAGGGGATTCACGCCCGGGTCTGCCCGGTGTCATGCCAGTCCTCTTTGCGATGCTCCGCGACTACCGTGGTGTGGATGCCGCCGCGGACGTTGAACCTGGCCTGCAGCCGCATGTAGCGCGGGCGGGTGGCGCGCACCAGATCGTCGAGGATCCTGTTCGTCACCGCCTCGTGGAACGCGCCTTCGTCGCGGTAGGACCAGATGTAGAGCTTGAGCGATTTCAGCTCGACGCATAGCTCGTCCGCGACGTACTCGAGCGTGAGGGTGGCGAAGTCGGGCTGGCCCGTCATCGGGCAGACGCAGGTGAACTCCGGAATCTCCATGTGGATCCGGTAGTCGCGCTCGGGCGCAGGGTTGGGAAACGTTTCCAGCGTCTTGCTGGGACGCGACGGCATCGAATCGACCGCAGAGCCGAAAAAGCAGAGCCGAAGAAGCCGGGCCGGAAGCGAACCGCAAACAAGGTGCGCGGACCCGGAAAAAATTCGCAACGATGGTATCATTTTTCCTGATGCGACTAACTCTAATAAAGCTGTCCGGATGCGACTAACTCAAATAAAGCTGTCTGGTTTCAAGTCCTTCGTAGATCCCACCTCGATTCACCTGCCAGGCCAGCTCGTAGGCGTCGTCGGCCCCAACGGCTGCGGCAAGTCGAACGTCATCGACGCGGTGCGCTGGGTGCTCGGCGAGAGCCGCGCGGCCGCGCTGCGCGGCGACTCGATGCAGGACGTGATCTTCAACGGCTCGGCCAACAGGAAGCCGCTGGCGCGCGCCGCAGTCGAGCTGATCTTCGACAACTCGCAGGGCCGCGCCGCCGGGCAGTGGTCGCAGTACGCCGAAATCTCGGTGCGCCGCGTGCTCCAGCGCGACGGCGAGTCGAGCTACTACATCAACGGCACCCACGTGCGCCGGCGCGACATCACCGACATGTTCCTCGGCACCGGGCTCGGGCCGCGCGCCTACGCCATCATCGAGCAGGGAATGATCTCGCGCGTCATCGAGGCGAAGCCCGACGAGCTGCGCGTGTTCCTCGAGGAGGCCGCGGGCATCTCCAAGTATAAGGAGCGCCGCCGCGAGACCGAGAGCCGGCTCGCCGACACCCGCGAGAACCTCGCCCGCATCACCGACATCCGGGTCGAGCTCGCCGGGCAACTCGAGAAGCTCGAGGCCCAGGCCAAGGTCGCCACCCGCTACAACGAGCTGCACTCCGACCTGCAGCTCAAGCAGCAGCTGCTCTGGTACCTGCGCCGGCGCGATGCCGCCGCCGAGCGCGAGCGCCAGGGCCAGGACATCGACCGCGCGACCAACGCGCTCGAGGCCGAGAACGCTGAGCTGCGCCGCATCGAGTCGCGCGTCGAGACCGCCCGCAGCGCGCACTACACCGCCGGCGACGCGCTCAACCTCGCCCAGGCCGCCCTGTACTCGGCGAACGCGCTCGTCGCCAAGCATGAATCGGAGCTGCGCCACCTCGAGGAGAAGCGCCAGCGGCTCGAAAGCCAGCACTCCGAGCGCAGCGCCCAGCTCTCGCAGTGGCGCGAGCAGCGCTCGCAGCTCACCCAGGCGCTGCACATGTGGGCCGCGCGGGCGGGCGGTGCCAAGCAGAAGGTCAACGACACCCGGGAAAAGCTGGAGGCCGAAAACAGGCGCCTGCCGGAAGCCGAGCAGGCCTTCCGCGCCGGCCAGGAGCACCTCACCGAGGCGCGCAGCCAGGTCATGCAGGCCGAGAGCCGGCTGCAGCTCGAGCACGCCAACCTCGCGCACCTCGAGCGCGGCCGCCAGGCGCTCGAGCAGCGCCGCGAGCGCCTCGAGAACGAGCTCGCGACCCTCGCCGAGCCCGACTCGGGGGCGCTCTCCGGCCTGGAAGCGCGCCTCGCGGAGCTCGAGGAAGCGGTGCGCGCGGCCGAGGCCGCCTCGCAGACGCTCCAGAGCGAAGTCTCAGGCGTCGAAGAGCAGAAGGTCGCGGCGACCGAGGCCCTGACGGCGGCCCAGCGCGAGCATGCCGCGGCCGAGGCGCAGATCGCGACGCTGCGCCAGATCCAGGCGCAGACCGAGGAAAACGCCCCGCTGCGGGACTGGTTCGAGCGCCACGGATTGGGCGGCGTCGCGCCGCTCTGGCAGAAGCTGCGCATCGAGGCCGGCTGGGAAACCGCGGTGGAGGCGATCCTGCGCGAGCGCCTGCACGCGCTCGAGCTTGCCGACGCCGCCCGCCTCGACAGCATCGTCGCCGACCAGCCGCCGTCCAAGGCGAGCCTGTTCGTCCAGGGCAACGTGCTGCCGGAGGCCGTCGCCGGCTTCGAGTCGCTGTTCTCCAAGATCCAGGACGCCGACGCCGCGGTCTCGGGCGCCCTGGGCGATTGGCTCGGCGGCGTGTTCGTCACGGAGGGCGTGCCGGACACGGCGAAGCTCCCGCCCGGCGCAGTGCTCGTCAACCGCGAGGGGCATCAGTTCACCCACTTCACGGTCAGCCTGCACGCTCCCGACGCGGCCGACACGGGACTCCTTGCGCGGCAGGCCGAGATCGAGACCTTGGAAGCGCGCCTGGAGGGCCTTGCCGCGCGTCTTGCCGCGGCGCAGGCCGACGTGGATCACCTCGAAGGCCAGCTCGCCGAGCGCATTGCGGCGCTCGAGGAAGCGCGCGCGGAGATCGGCGTGCGCCAGAAAGCGCACCACGACGCCCAGATCGAGCACCTGAAGGCGCTCCAGGCGCTGGAGCGCTATGCCGAGCGCAGCGCCCAGGTGCGCGCCGAGCTCGACCAGATCGCGGCCGAGATGCAGGCGGGCGACGCGGCGCTCGCCGAGTGCAGGACGACCCAGGAACGCATCGCCGCAGAGATCGCCGAGGCGAAGGCGCGCTGCGAGGCGGCGCAGGCCTCGCATGTGGAGAGCGAAACGGCGCTCGCGGCGCAGCGCCGCGCGGTGCAGCAGGCCGAGCGCGAAGCCCAGGACGCGCTCTTCGGCGAGCGCGAGTGCAGCGCGAAGATCGCCGAGATCGACCGCTCGGTCACCCTGATCGACCGCGAGATCGAGCGCGGCGAGGCCGAGGTCGCCGGGCTGAACGAGGAGCTCGCCGAGGATCCCATACCGGCGCTGCGCCAGGAGCTCGACGGCGCGGTCGAGTCGCGCATCGCCTGCGAGAAGACGCTGGGCGACGCCCGCAACGCCGTGGAGGCCGCGGCGGGGGCCCTGCGCGAGCTGGAGGAGGGGCGACTGCAGGTGGAAGCGCGCCTCGCTCCCTTGCGCGAGCGCCTGGGCGAGCTGCGGCTCAAGCAGCAGGCGGCACAGCTCAGCTTCGAGCAGTTCGACACCCAGCTTCGCGAGGCGAGCGCCGACGAAGCGGTGCTCGCCGCCGCGGCCGAGGACGCGCCGCGCCCCTCGAGCCTGCAGGGCGAGATCACTCGCATCAACACCGCGATCGCAGAGCTCGGCGCGGTCAACCTCGCCGCGCTCGGGGAGCTCAACACGAGCCGCGAGCGCAAGGACTACCTCGACTCTCAGGCCGCCGACCTCGACGAGGCCGTGAAGACGCTGGAGGACGCCATCCGGCGCATCGACCGCGAGACCCGGGAGCTCCTGCGCGAAACCTTCGACAGCGTGAACCGCCATTTCGGCTCGCTCTTCCCGGTGCTCTTCGGCGGCGGCGAAGCGAAGCTCCTCATGACCGGCGAGGAGATCCTCGACGCCGGGGTGCAGGTCATGGCGCAGCCGCCGGGCAAGCGGAACTCGAGCATTCACCTCATGTCCGGCGGCGAGAAGGCGCTGACCGCCATCTCGCTCGTGTTCGCGCTGTTCCAGCTCAACCCGGCGCCGTTCTGCCTGCTAGACGAGGTCGACGCGCCGCTCGACGACACCAACACCGGCCGCTTCTGCGACCTGGTGAGGCGCATGTCCGCGCAGACGCAGTTCCTTTTCATCAGCCACAACAAGATCTCGATGGAGATGGCGCAGCAGCTCGTGGGCGTGACCATGCCCGAGTCGGGCGTGTCGCGCGTGGTGGCCGTCGACATCGACCAGGCGCTGCGCATGCGGGAGGAGCTCGCGGCCTGACGGACCTGCAGATCGGCTTGCTCGTCATCGGCGCGGCCGCCGTGGCAGGTGTGCTGGTCTACAACCGTGTCCAGGAGCGCGCCACCCGGCGCCAGGCGGAGCGGTCCTTCGGCTCGCAGCACGCCGATGTGCTCCTCGAGGCGCCGCCCGAACGACGCGAACCCACGCTGGGTCCCGTAACAGGTCCTGAGACCCAGGTAACAACCAAGCCCTCTCCGCCAGCCGACCCTCGCATCGACTACGTCGTGGAAGTGCGCGGCACCTCGGCCGGCGCCATCCGCCCCGACTGGCCGGCGCTACAGCGCCGCTTTTCCCGCCGGGCGGTGTTGACCGAGGTCGGCGGCAAGTCGGCGCACGCCGCGCTCCAGATGGTGAGCCGCGACGGCATGGTGAGCGAGGGCGACCTGGTCGAGTTCCGGACCCAGGTCGAGACCCTAGCCGCCGCCCACGGCGGCCAGGTCTCGGCCCCGCCCATGCGAGAGTCGCTCGCTGCCGCGCAGGTGCTCGACCGGGTTTGCGCGGACGTCGACGTGCAGATCGCGCTGCACGTCCTGAATCCCGCCGAGACCAGCGTCCGGCAGGAGGGATTCTCCGTGGGACAGCGCGCCGACGGCGTGACCTTGCTCCTCGACGTACCGCGCACGCACGATGTTGCCCGCACCTACGCCGCGATGGTGGAGGCCGCGCGGCGCCTCGGCGGCCGCCTCGTCGACGACAACGGCAACAGCCTCGACGAGCGCGCGCTCGCCGCCATCGGCGCCGAGGTCGAGTCGCTGCGCAGCCGCCTTGCCGAGATCGGAGTCGAGCCGGGTAGCCCGCTCGCGCTGCGCCTCTTCTCATGAGCGTGCCTCGCGAGGCACGGGCCCGGGCGGAAGCCCTGCGGGCCGAGCTGGAACGCCACAACCGGCTCTACTACGTCGAAGATCGCCCGGAGATCACGGATGCAGAATACGATATCCTCTTCAATGAGTTGCAGAATCTTGAAGAGAATTTCCATGAGCTTCGTACGGCCGACTCGCCCACCCAGCGCGTCGGCGGCGCGCCGCGGGAGGAGCTCGTCCCGGTACGCCATGCGGTGCCTATGCTCTCGATCCGCACCGAGACCGACACCGAGGACACGGGCGCGGAGAAGTTCGACGCGCGCATCCGCCGCGAGCTCGGGCTGAAGCCCGGAGACCCGCCGGTCGAATACGGGGTCGAGCTGAAGTTCGACGGCGTCGCGATCAGCCTGCGCTACGAGAGCGGCGAGCTGGTCCAGGCGGCAACGCGGGGGGACGGCGAGACCGGCGAGGACGTCACCGACAACGTCCGCACGATCCGCAGCATCCCCTATCGGTTGAGCCAAAAGATTCCCTTGTTGGAAATCCGTGGAGAGATCTTCATGCACCGGGTCGACTTCGAGCGCCTGAACGAGCGCCAGCGCGCCGCGGGCGAGCGCCCGTATGTGAACCCGCGCAATGCCGCAGCGGGCGCGGTGCGGCAGCTTGACCCCAAAGTCACTGCGCGCCGGCCGCTGCGGTTTTCCGCCCACGGCTTCGGTGAGCTCGACGGGATCTCGTTCGAGGCCCAGACTGAATTCCTCGACCGGATCGAGGCGCTCGGCCTTCCCGTCTTCCCGAAGAAACACGACCGCAAAGTGGCCCGCGGCGCAGGCGAGCTGGTCGAATACCACCGCGAGATCGGCCGGCGTCGCGAGGCCCTGCCTTTCGACATCGATGGCGTGGTCTACAAGGTGAACAGCCTCGAGCTCCAGCGCAAGCTGGGCTATGTCGCGCGCGAGCCGCGCTGGGCGGTCGCGCACAAGTATCCCGCCCAGGAACAAACCACTGAAGTTCTCGGGATTGCTGTTCAGGTGGGGAGAACAGGCACGCTGACACCGGTCGCCAAGCTCAAGCCCGTGTTCGTCGGCGGCGTGACCGTCACCAACGCGACGCTCCACAACGAGGACGAGCTGCGCCGCAAGGACGTCTGGGTCGGCGACACGGTCGTCGTGCGCCGCGCCGGCGATGTGATCCCCGAGGTCGTGGGCGTGCGCGACAAGGGCCCGCGCCGCCCTTCGGACCGCTTCGAGATGCCGAAGGTCTGCCCGGTGTGCGGCTCGCCCGTCGTGCGCGTCTCAGGCGAGGCTGCGACGCGGTGCACCGGCGGGCTCTATTGCAAGGCGCAGCGCAAGCAGACGCTGCTCCACTTCGCCGGCCGCCGGGCGATGGACATCGAGGGACTGGGCGAGAAGCTCGTCGACCAGCTGGTCGAGCGCGGGCTGGTCGCAAACCCGGCCGATCTGTATAAGCTGGACGCGGCCACCCTCGAAGCGCTCGAGCGCATGGGCGAGAAATCGGCGCAGAACCTCGTCGCCGAGATCGGAAAATCGCGCCGCACGGAGCTGCATCGCTTCATCTACGCGCTCGGAATTCCGGGGGTCGGCGAGGAAGTGGCGAAGATCCTGGCGCGCCACTTCGGCTCGGTCCAGGCGCTGGCGGAGGCCGATTGGCCTAGACTCGCGGCAGACAAGGAGGCGGCGCGCAAGCAGAATGCCCAGCGGAAGAAGCGCGGCGAGCGTACGCTCAAAGTGCCGCTCGAAGGCATCGGCCCCGAGCTCATGGACAGCATCCAGAAATTCCTGCACGAGCCGCATAATCAACAGGTGATCGGACGGCTAGCCAAGATCATCGATGTCCGCGGGCCCAAGCGGCCCGGCCGTGCCGGCGATGGCAAAACCTTCGTTCTCACCGGCACGCTGGAGTCGATGACGCGCGACGAGGCGCAGGAACGCCTCGAGGCGCTCGGGCACAAAGTCGCCGCATCGGTGTCGAAAAAGACCGACTACGTGGTGGCCGGCGCGGACGCCGGCTCGAAGCTCGACAAGGCCCGGGACCTCGGCGTCGAGGTTCTCGACGAAACGCGGTTCCTCCAATTCGTGCGGAAGGGCTGATGCAGAAAAAGCTGAAGAAGGCGGTGTTCCCGGTAGCCGGCCTCGGCAGCCGCTTCCTGCCGGTGACCAAGGCGAGCCCGAAGGAGATGCTGCCGGTGGTCGACAAGCCGCTCATCCAGTACGCGGTGGAGGAGGCCGCCGCGGCCGGCATCACCGACATGATCTTCGTCACCGGCCGCAACAAGCGGGCGATCGAGGACCATTTCGACAAGGCTTACGAGATCGAGACCGAGCTGGAGAAGAAGAACAAAGACGGCCTGCTCAACATGGTGCGCTCGGTGCTGCCCGAGGGCGTGCGCTGCATCTATATCCGCCAGGCCGAGCCGCTCGGTCTGGGCCACGCGGTGCTCGTCGCCCAGCCGGTGGTGGGCGACGACCCGTTCGCAGTGATCCTCGCCGACGACCTCATGGACTCGAACCCGCCGGCGATCGCGCGCATGGCCGAGATCTTCGCGCGCGAGCAGTGCTCGCTCCTCGGCGTGGAGGAAGTGCCGTGCGACCATACCGCGAGCTACGGCATCGTCACCATCGACAAGATGCAGGGCGACACCGCCCGCATCCACAGCATCGTCGAGAAGCCCAAGCCCAAGGACGCCCCGTCCAACCTGGCGGTGATCGGGCGCTACGTTCTCACCAACCGAATCTTCGAAATGCTCGGGCAAGTGACCCCGGGGGCGGGCGGCGAAATCCAGCTCACCGACGGCATCTCGGCGCTGCTCGCCCAGGAGCGCGCCCTGGCGGTGCGGCTGCCGGGGCGGCGCTTCGACTGCGGCTCGAAGCTCGGCTACCTCCAGGCGACCGTCGAGTACGGCGTGCGGCATCCCGAAATCGGTCCTGAATTCACGAAATATCTGAATAACCGATAAACTTCAGGAATGCCCGACCTGAAGCAGGCCTGGGCCTTCCTCGAGAACTCCGACGGCGTCGCAAGCGCGGGGGAAGTCCAGGCCGCCATCCGCCGTATCGCCACCGAAATCGAGCAGCGCCTGTCGGGCGCCTACCCGATGGTGTTCGCGGTCATGGGCGGGGCGGTGGTGTTCGCTGGACAACTGCTGCCGCTGTTGCGCTTCCCGCTCGACTTCGATTACATCCACGCATCGCGCTACGGCGCGGCCACGCGCGGCGCCGGCGTCGACTGGAAAGTGTCGCCGCCGGGCCAGGTGAGAGGCCGCACCGTGCTCGTGCTCGACGACATCCTCGACCATGGCGAGACCATGAACGCCATCAAGCACCGTCTGCTGGAGCTCGGCGCGAAGGAGTTCTACTGCGCGGTGCTGGTGGAGAAGACCCTCGGAATGAAGAAACCGATCGTCGCCGACTTCCTCGGCCTCGCCATCCCCGACCGCTTCGTCTTCGGCTGCGGCATGGACGCGAAGGGCTACTGGCGCAACCTGCCCGAGATCCGGGCCATGAGGGAATGACGATGGCGCTGGTCGCGATCATCGGCGGCAGCGGCCTGTCGCAGCTCGGGAACATGGAGGCGACCCAGCGGCGCGTCGCGCGCACGCCCTACGGCGAGCCCTCCGGCGCGCTCACCTTCGGCCGCATAAAGGGTCGCGAGGTCGTGTTCCTCGCGCGCCACGGCTACGGCCACACCATCGCCCCGCACGAGGTCAACTACCGCGCCAACATCTGGGCGCTCAAGGACGTCGGCGCCGACTGCGTGGTGTCGGTCGCCTCGGTGGGCGGTATCCGCTCCGACATCACGCCCGGCATGCTCGTGCTTCCCGACCAGATCATCGACTACACCTGGGGGCGCTCGTCGACTTACTTCGAGGGCGCGGGCGTGCCGGTGAACCACATCGATTTCACCGTGCCCTATTCGGCGCAGCTCCGCAGGCGGGTCCTGCAGGCCGCAGCGGCCTGCGGCGAAGAGATCGTCGACGGCGGGGTCTATGCCGCCACCCAGGGACCGCGTCTGGAGACCGCCGCCGAGATCACCCGGCTCGAGCGCGACGGCGCGCACATCGTGGGCATGACCGGCATGCCCGAAGCCGCGCTCGCGCGCGAGGTGAGCCTCGATTACGCCGCAATCGCCGTCGTCGCCAACTACGCCGCCGGCCGCGGCGACAGCGCGCGCGCCGTGCCGCTCGACAAGATCGGCGAAGTGCTCGACCAGGCCATGGGCCGCGTGCGCCGCATCCTCGAGAAATTCTGCGAGAAACCATGATCCGCGACGTGCTGCGGATGGGCGATCCTCGCCTCTGGGAAAAGTCGCTTTCGGTCGAGAAATTCGACACCGAGCTCGCCGAATTGCTCCAGGACATGCGCGATACCATGGCGCACCTGAACGGCGCCGGCCTCGCCGCGCCGCAGATCGGCGTCCTCCTGCGCGTGGTCATCTTCGGCGTGCACGCCAACCCGCGCTACCCCGACGTCGAGGAAGTCCCCGACACCGTACTCATCAATCCCGTCATCACCCCGCTTTCCAACGAAACAGAGGACGGCTGGGAGGGCTGCCTCTCGGTCCCCGGCATGCGTGGTTGGGTCCCTCGCTACACGAAGCTCAAGTACTCCGGCTACGACGAGCAGGGCAAGCGCTTCGTGCGCGAAGTCTCTGGCTTCCACGCCCGCGTCGTCCAGCACGAGTGCGACCACCTCGATGGCGTCCTCTATCCCATGCGGATCCGCGACTTCACCAAGTTCGGCTTCAACGACGCGCTGTTTCCCGGACAGGACCTGCCAGTAGAAGAGTAGGGACGGGCGGCCACGTCCCCGTGGGGACGCCAAACTGATCCGACCCCACTATGAGCGAAACCACTGTTCGCGGATCGCGCGCGCTTCCTCGGCGGTGAGCGCCGACGTGCGCGGATAGCGCTCGCGCCAGCCGAAGGGCTTGCAGGCGTCGATGATGAGCTTCGAGTGCGACGTTTCACCCCGAGCGCGCGCTTCGGGCGTGATGCGCGGATCGAGACCGGAGCTCCACGCGCTTTTCACGATGTCGACCTGCTCCGACGGCTCGCAGCGCGTGGCGATCGCCCACATGACGTCGGCGAGGTCCGACGGATCCACGTCCTCATCGACCGTGACGACGATGCGCCCCATGTAGCTCTGCGCGGCGGCGATCAGCGCGGCGCGCTTGGAATGCCCCGCATAGCGTTGCCTGAGCGCGATCACCGTCATGAGCTGGGCGACGTGCTGCCAGGCGCCGACGACATCCGTGACGCCGGCCGCTTCGAGCTGCGACCACATGCTCGCCGCGCGCAACGGCAAGCCGAAGTGAAAGCGCGGCGGCTTCATCGGCGGCGAGCCGAGCAGGATGGGGTCGCTGCGCCAGTGCATCGCCGCCACGTTCATCACCGGCGCCGGCCGCTTGTCGGCAGCGTAATAGCCGGTGAATTCGCCGAACGGGCCTTCCGGCAGTGTCTCCGCGACGAGATGGCCCTCCAGCACGGTCTCCGCTCGCGCCGGCACGGGTAACCCGGTAACGGGCGCGTTCAGCACCTCGAGCGGCCGGCCGCGAATCGCGCCGGCGAAGTCGTATTCGGAAGCGCCTTCCGGCAGGTACTCGAAGCCGGCGATGAAGAGCGCCGGATCGGGACCGTTCACCACCGCCACCGGACACGGCTTGCCCGCGTCCCAGTAGCGCTTCGCGATGATCGCGCCATGGCGGCCCTGGTGGTCGAACTGCACCGTGACGCGGCTCCGGTCGTGCACCTGCACGCGATAGATCGACGCGTTCACCCAGCCCGACTCCGGGTCGCGCATGACGACGATGCTGCCCGAGCCGATGTAAGGCCCGCCGTCGTCCTTGTGCCACACCGGTGCGGGAAAGCGGCCGACGTCGATGGCTTTCGTCTCCGAGTTCTCGAGCAGCGGGCCGTCCTCCACCGTCACCGGCTTGTGCATGACGAGGTTCGCCCGGCGCGTACGCCACTCTTTGAGGGCGTCGATGGGCGGCAGGTGCGGGTCGACGCCGAGCGCGAGCGCCGCGCGCTGCGCACTCACCGTCGCGTTGGTGAAGATGCGCACGCCGCGCGGAAAGCCCTTCAGCCCATCGAAGAGAAGCGCCGGGCACTCAGGCGAGCCGGCCGCCACCTCAGTGATGCCACCGACCTCGTAGAGGGGATCGGCCCCTTCGAACCGCCGCAACGCGCCGAGCTTGTCGACCTGGTCGATGAACTCGCGCAGGTCTTCGTACGGCGTCACTGCAGTCGTTCCCGCGAAGGCGGGAACCCAGTGTCATTCATCTGAGGGCAGCTTCAGCGCCCGATCTACCATCTCCGTCGCGCGCTTGAAGTCGTAGTTCCGGAACACGTTCATCTTTATGAGGAACGACGCGCCGCCGTAGAACTTCTCGTACTGCTGGTGTCGGCTGCCGAACTCGGTGCCGATGAAGTCCCACGCGAGCCGCATGAGTGCTACCCGCTCGCGCGCGCCCATCGAGGCCGAGCGGAAGAAGCGCTCGATGTCCTTCGCGGGCTCCGGGTTGTCGAGGTCGGCGCGGGAGGAGGGCAGCGTGATCATCGCCGCGCCGGTGAGCTCGCGCACGATGTCGATCATGTGCGGGTTGATGGAAGACTGCAGCGCCATCACCGAGTAGAGCGCGCTGCGGCTCGGCCAGAGCACGCCGTCCGCGTCTAGCGTCGCCACCGTCTCGTGCGAATGCAGCATGTGCTCGACGATCGATGCGTAGGCGGCGAGCTCGCCCATCTCCACCATCACCGGCGGCGCGGCGTCGTTGCCGGTGGCCTCGTTCATGCGCTTCGCGAGGCCGAGGAGAAAACGCAGCTTGGTGGCATAGCGCGCCTGCGCCTGGTGGTTGCCGTACACGTGCGAGGGCGTCTTCCACCACTGGTCGCGGGCGCGCTCGAGGTCGCGGTAGACGAACACCCGCTCCCAGGGCACGAAGCAGTTGTCGAGCACCACGAAGCAGTCGGCTTCATCGAAGCGGCTGGAGAGCGGGTAGTCGAAGGGGTTCGTCGCGCCGAGGGCGAAGGGACGGCGCGCATACATGCGCAGGCCCGGATCGTCGGCCGGAATGGCGACGTTGAAGGCGTAGTTCTCGTCGCCCGGCGCGAGCGGGTGGATGCAGCTCACCTGGACGTAATCGGAATAAACGCCCGCGGTGGCGAGCTGCTGGCCGCCGGAGAGGAAGATGCCGGCGTCGTTTTCCTTCACCATGCCGGCGTAAAGGGTCGGATCGGACTGCTTGTGCGCCGGCTTCGAGCGGTCGATCTGCGGCGGCACGATGGCGTAGCTCAGGTAGGCGTGCGTGTCGCGCGCATGCCGGTAGAAATTGACGAGGTTCTCGCTCAGCTTGCCGAAGAACGCCGGCTTCGCGGCATAGCCGGCAAAGAAGTTGGCGACGTGATCCGGCGTTCGCCCCATCAGCCCGAACGACAGCTCGGCCCACTTCTCCGCCGCGATGCGCTTCGCGCGCAGATCGGCATGCGAGCGCGGGATCTGCCAGCAGCGCCACACGGGCGAGCCGCCCTCCACGGGCACGAAGGTCATCGTCTCCCGGTTCTCGGGCGCCGCGGCAAAGTCGAAGAGCCGTGCGAGCGAGCGCGCGCCGCCGCGGAACGCGGGGTGCTCGGCGACGTTCGTCACCCGCTCGCCGTCGACGTAGACGGTGCGCGGCCTGTTTCGCAGGTCCGACAGGAAGTCTGCGCCGGTTCTCAGACGCTGAGCGGCCATGGGCTTATTATCCTTTCGACATGGATCGATCGAGGGGGAATTGATGAAACGCTGGGCAGTGCTCGTGCTGTTGCAATGCATCGCTTTCGCGGCCGCGGCGCAGGACTGGCCCAACCGCCCGATGCGTCTCATTGTGCCGTTCGCGCCGGGCGGCGCGACCGACATTCCCGCGCGCCTGATCGCGCCGAAGCTGCAGGACGCGCTCGGCCAGCCGGTCGTGATCGAGAACCGCACCGGCGCGGGCGGCATCATCGGCATGCAGGCCGGCGCGCAAGCGCAGCCCGACGGCTACACGCTGCTCATGGCGACCAACGCCGAGATCGTCATGCATCCCTCGATCTACCCGAAGCTGCCCTACGACCCGCTGAAAGACCTGGCGCCGGTCTCGATCATGGTGGAGAGCCCGATGCTGCTCGTCGTGCCGCCCGGTAGCCCGTACAACTCGGTGGCTGACCTCCTCGCTGCGGCGAAAGCGAAGCCCGGCGCGCTCACCTTCTCGACGGCCGGCACCGGATCGACCAGCCACGTCCTCACCGAGATGATGGCGCAGCAGGCGAAAGTCCAGTTCCTTCATGTGCCGTACAAGGGAGGCGCGCCCGCTTCCACAGCGGTCTCCACCGGCGAAGTCAACTTCGCGCTGCTCAACCTCGGCTCGGCGGTCAACTTCGTGAAGGGCGGCAAGGCGAAGGCGCTCGCGGTGACGAGCGACAAGCGCAATCCGAGCTTTCCCGACTGGCCTACCGCGATCGAAGCGGGCGTGCCGGGATTCAACGAGCACATCTGGATCGGCATGGCCGTGCCGGCGGGCACGCCGCGGCCGATCGTCGAGCGCCTCAGCACGGAAGTGGCGAAGGCGCTCAAGGCGCCCGACGTGCGCGAGCGCCTGGTGCAGCTCGGCAACGAGCCGCTCGGCACCACTCCCGACGAAGCCGCCGCGCGGATCAAGCGAGAATTTCCACGTTATGCCGCCGCCATCAAGGCGGCCAACATCAAGGCTGAATGACCATGGGCAAGAAGACCAAGGAGTTCGTCACCTACTGGGGCCCCTCGATCGCCGACTGGGGCGACGGCACCGAGCAGCGCTTCGTCATTGAGCGCGACGAGGATGAGCTCAAGAAAGGCGCCCAGGGCGGTCGCAAAATGGAGAAGATCTCGCTCAACGACATCTTCAAGGAAGGCGTGGTCACCGGCGTGGACATGGAGAACGGCTACCTGCCGCTCGTGCTCTACGCCAACGAGGACCTGATCATCGAGGTGGCGAACTGCGACCGCGAGCAGGGCGGCTGGCACCGCAACCTCGGCGCCGACGAGTGGGCGTTCCAGTACAAGGGGGCGCGCACGCTCAACTCCGAGACCGGGCCGATCACCATCAACGAAGGCGAGATGACGGTGATCCCGCGCGGCGTGTCGCACCAGAACGTCGGCCACGGACCCAACATCGAGATCACCATCTATTCGCGCAAGCCGCTCAAGCGCCTGTGCCCGACTTCGGCCGAGGAAGCGCGCAAGCGGATGAGGATCAAGGACGGCAAGCCCGTCGTGCCGCCGGTACAGCTGGAGGACGGCAAATGAGCGCGCGCCTGCGGCACATCGCGGTGGTGGTGAAGGACCTGCAGAAGGCAGCGCGGTTCTACGAGACCGCGTTCGAGCTGAAGCGCGTGGGGGAGGAGACGCTCGACTTTGCCGACGCCATCTACCTGACCGACGGCGTGATCAATCTCGCGCTCCTCAACTACAAGGGCGAGCGCGGCTCGGGCCTCAAGAACTGGAAGGAATTCGTCGGCGCCCATCACTTCGGCTTCCAGGTCGACGATCTCGCGGAAACGCAGAAGCGGATCGAGGCGCTCGGCGGCAAGTTCTTCTTCGACCTGGGCAACGACGCGGAGAAGGAGAACTTCGAGCGCAAGTTCAAGGATCCCGACGGCGTCATCTTCGACATCTCCAAGAAAGGCTGGCAGGGGACGAACCCCAAGTGATCGACATTGCGATCGAGAACCGCGTCGCGCGGCTGGTCCTGCAACGCCCTGCGGCGTCGAACGCGTTCACGACGGAAATGCTTTCTCAGCTCCTCGCCGCCCTTACTCGCTCAGCGAGCGAGGCGGACATCCTCGCCATCTCCGCAGCCGGCGCCGACTTCTCGCTCGGCCGCGACCGCCAGGACGTCAAGGCCGGCGGCCCGCCGTTCGAGGCGTTCAAGCTGATCAGCGACGTGAATACGGCGCTCTCCGCCTTTCCCGGCGTCGCGGTGTGCAGCGTGCAGGGCCGCGCCTTCGGTTTTGGGGTGGGCGTGGTGATGCGCAGCGACATCGCCCTCGCCGCGGCCGATGCGCGCTTCATGCTCGACGAAGTGAAGCTCGGCATCGCGCCGATGTTCATCATGGCGGAGATCTCCGAGCACCTCGCGCCGAAGAGCGCGCTCGACATCGTCCTCTCCAGCCGGGAATTTTCCGCCGCCGAGGCGAGAGAGATGGGCCTCGTGTCGCGCGTGGTGCGCGATCTCCAGTCCGAAACGGAAAGCCTGCTGAAGGACCTGCGCGCGCGCGACCCCGAGGTGCTGAAGGCGAGCAAGCGTTATTTTGCCTCCGTCCGCAAGCTCGCCCCCGAGGCGCGCAGCGCCTATGCGCTGGTGGAGCAGACCCGCTTCGCGGAGCGGAGAAAGCATTGAAGGCCTGGCCGGCGGAAGGCGATTCGCGCGTTCCGTACTGGGTGTACACCGACGAGGCGGTCTACCGCCGCGAGATCGAGCGCATCTTCGAGGGGCCGACGTGGAGCTACCTCGCGCTCGACTGCGAGATGCCGAACGCCGGCGACTGGAAGCGCAGTTCGATCGGCGAGAAGTCGGTGCTCGTGGTGCGAGGCAAGGACGGCGCGATCAACGGCTTCCTCAACCGCTGCGCGCATCGCGGCGTGCAGCTCTGCCAGGAGCAGAGCGGCCACGTAGGGCAGTTCCGCTGCCCGTACCACCAGTGGACCTACGACCTGGACGGCCGCCTGATGGGCATGCCGTTTCGCCACGGCGTCAAAGGCGTGGGCGGCATGGAGGCCGGATTCGACTTCTCGCAGCACGGATTGACGCCGATCCGCATCGCGGCGCGCCGCGGCGCGGTGTTTGGCTCGCTGAGCGCAGATACGCCACCGCTGGACGCGTACTTCGGCGAGAAGATGCTCGGCTTCTACGACCGCGTGTTCGACGGGCGCGAGCTGCGCGTGCTCGGCTACTCGCGCCAGCGCCTGGCGGCCAACTGGAAGCTGATCCTCGAGAACATCAAGGACACCTGCCACGCGAGCCTGCTGCACGTGTTCTTCGTCACCTTCGGCCTGTTCCGTGTCGACAACCCGTCGAAGGTGCGGATGGACGAGAGCGGGCTGCATACCGCGCTTATCTCCGAGCGAGGCAAGCAGGAGCTGAACGAGGGCACACGGCAGATGCATTCCTTCCAGCAGCAGCTCGCGCCCGTCGAACACGCGGTCGTAGAAGCCGAGCATCTTCTCGCCGAAGTACGCGCCCAGCGGTGGCGTATCGGCGCTCAGCGAGCCAAACACCGCGCCGCGGCGCGCCGCGATGCGGATCGGCGTCAAT